>JAFBAD010000246.1 GCA_019247975.1 Acidimicrobiia bacterium | reverse complement strand
GACGCCGAACCGGCACTATGCGCACGTCGACATGCCGGGGCACGCCGACTACATCAAGAACATGATCACCGGCGCCGCGCAGATCGACGGGGCGATCCTGGTGGTCGCGGCGACCGATGGTCCGATGCCTCAGACCCGTGAGCACGTGCTGCTGGCTCGCCAGGTGGGTGTGCCGGCGATCGTGGTCGCCCTCAACAAGGTCGACATGGTCGATGACGAGGAGCTGCTCGAGCTGGTCGAGATGGAGGTGCGGGAGCTGCTGACCGAGTACGAGTTCCCGGGTGACGACGTCCCGGTGGTGAAGGTGTCTGCGCTGAAGGCGCTGGAGGGCGACGCGGACGCGGCCCAGGGCGTGATCGAGCTGATGGCGGCCGTCGATGACTTCGTGGAGGAGCCGGCCCGTGAGCTGGACAAGCCGTTCCTGATGCCGATCGAGGACGTCTTCACGATCACGGGCCGCGGCACCGTGGTGACCGGCAAGGTCGAGCAGGGTGTGATCAACACCGGTGACGAGGTCGAGATCGTCGGGATCCGTCCCACCCAGAAGACCACGTGCACGGGTGTGGAGATGTTCCGCAAGCTGCTCGATCAGGGCCAGGCCGGTGACAACATCGGCGCCCTGCTCCGCGGCACCAAGAAGGAGGACGTGGAGCGCGGCCAGGTCTTGGCCAAGCCCGGCTCGATCACGCCGCACACCGACTTCACCGGTCAGGTGTACGTCCTGACCAAGGACGAGGGTGGCCGGCACAAGCCGTTCTTCGGGAACTACCGGCCGCAGTTCTACTTCCGGACCACCGACATCACCGGCACGATCTCGTTGCCGGAGGGCACCGAGATGGTGATGCCCGGTGACAACACCGAGATGACCGTCGAGCTGATCCACCCGATCGCGATGGACGAAGGACTCCGCTTCGCGATCCGCGAGGGTGGCCGTACCGTGGGCGCCGGCCGCGTCACCAAGATCATCAAGTAGCGCAGGAAGAAGAGCGACACGCAATGGCAAAGAACGACAAGCGGGTCCAGGTCACCCTCGAGTGCACGACCTGCAAGCGCCGCAACTACATCACGATGAAGAACAAGCTCAACGACCGTGAGCGCATCGAGATGAACAAGTACTGCAAGTGGGACCGCGCCCACACCCTCCACAAGGAGACGCGGTAGGAGTAACCGTGGTGGTTCCGCACGGGTCTGATCCGCCGATGCCGGCCGATCTGGCCGACCTGGTCGCCCTCGCCAAGGAAGGCGATCACCAGGCGTTCGAGGAACTCGTGCGACGGACCTATTCCGACTCCTACACGCTCGCGCTCCGGCTGACGGGCGACGAGGACGACGCCCGTGACGTCGTCCAGGAGTCGTACCTGCGGGCCTACCGGGGCCTGAAGCGGTTCCGGGGCGACGCCCAGTTCACGACCTGGCTCTACCGGATCACCGCGAACTGCGCGTCCAACCAGCTGCGGCGCCGGGCCCGCCACCGCCACGAGGAGCTCGACGAGGAGCTCGGGCCGGTGGTCGACGCCAGCCACGATCCGGCCGCGTTGGCTGACGTCGCGGATCTGCGGTCCCGGGTCGAGGGGGCCCTCGAGGAGCTGCCGCCTCGCCTGCGGGCGGTCGTCGTCCTCCGCGACATCTACGACCTGTCCCACGAGGCGATCGCGGCCGAGCTGGGCATCTCCGAGTCCGCGGCCAAGGTCCGTCTCCACCGGGCCCGCCGCAAGCTGCGGGCCCAGGTGTTCCCCGGTCGGGGCGACGACCAGGACGAGGAGTCCGCCCATGCGGTGTGACGACCTCGGCGACGTCCTCGCGGCCACCGCCGACGGCTCGGTCAGCTTGGACGACGCCGCCCGGCGCCACGTCGAGCGCTGCCTGCGCTGCCAGGCCGAGCTGGTGCAGTACCGCAAGCTCCTCCGGACCCTCCGGACGCTGCGCACCGAGGTGCTCGAACCGGCGCCCGGCCTGCTCGCCGAGATCCTCGCCAACGTCGAAGCGGCAGGGGAGCGCCACGCGGTGCGGTCCCTGCTCTCGGGCCGGCGGGTGGCCTACCTCGGGGGTCTGGCGGCCGCCACCGCGGCCGGTGCCGGTGCCGCGATCGTCATCGCCACCCGATCCAAGCGGGCCCGGCTGCCGCTCGCCGGCTGACGACGGCTACGCTCTCCGCGTCGTACCCCCAATAGGGCAGTAGCTCAACTGGCAGAGCAACGGTCTCCAAAACCGTAGGTTGGGGGTTCGAGTCCCTCCTGCCCTGCTTTTCCTGTCCATTCCCTCAGCACGCCCAGGTTGCCCACGATGGCGATGAACCGAGAGACCAAGCGGATGCTCCAGCGCCAAGGCGCGCTGGGCGCCGACGGTGAGCCGAAGGCCACCCGCAAGGCGCCACCCGCTCCGCGCCCCAAGGAGAAGCGGACGCCGCCGCGCGAGTTCGTGCGCGAGGTGCGCTCCGAGCTCCGCAAGGTGGCGTGGCCGACCCGGGCCGAGGTCATCAACTACTCGATCATCGTGTTCATCACGATCCTCGTGCTCACCGCGGCGATCGCCGCCCTCGACTACGGCATGAGCAAGGCCGTCCTCTGGATCTTCGACGAATGACCGACATCGACGACAACGTCCCGTCCACCGAACCCGACGAGCCCGACGACCAGCCGGTCTCCGACGCCGACCGCCCGCCCGCCGAGGGCTCCGAGGAGGCCGCGCCGCCGATCGAGGGCGATGGCGAAGCCGCTCCCGCGGGCGACGCCGACGCGGATGCGATCGACGCCGAGGAGCTGGTCGCGCCGACCGAGAGCCCGTATGACCGCCCGGGCCGGTGGTACGTGGTCCACACCCAGTCGGGCTACGAGAAGAAGGTCAAGCAGAACCTCGAGGCCCGCACCTCCTCCATGAACATGGAGGGTCGCATCCACGAAGTCGTCATCCCGATGGAGGACGTCGTCGAGTTCAAGGGCGGCAAGAAGGTCGTCGTCCAGAAGAAGATGTTCCCGGGCTACCTGCTCGTGCGCTGCGACCTCGACGACGACTCGTGGTACGTGATCCGCAACACGCCGGGCGTCACCGGCTTCGTCGGCCACGGCACCAAGCCCTCGCCGCTGCCCAAGCGCGACGTCGACACCTTCCTCCAGGTGAAGCCCGAGGGTGAGGAACCCCTGGCCAAGAAGGGTCGCCCCCGCCTCGAGTACGAGCAGGGCGAGACCGTGCGGGTCAAGGAGGGCCCCTTCGCCGACTTCTCCGGCGAGGTGGTCGAGATCAACGAGGACCAGCTCAAGGTCAAGGTGCTGGTCAACATCTTCGGTCGGGAGACGCCGGTCGAGCTCGAGTTCGCCCAGGTGGCGAAGCTCTAGCCCGGCTCCTAGGCTTCCCCGTCCCCCGTTTTCGGCTAGAGGTCCCCCAAGGGAGTAGGTATGGCCAAGAAGAAGGTCGCGGCCGTCGTCAAGATCCAGATCCCGGCCGGCCAGGCCACGCCCGCGCCGCCCGTCGGCACCGCGCTCGGCCCCCACGGCGTGGCGATCATGGACTTCTGCAAGGCCTACAACGCACAGACGGAGGGCCAGCGGGGCACGATCGTCCCCGTCGAGATCACGGTCTTCGAGGACCGCTCGTTCACCTTCATCACGAAGACGCCGCCCACGCCGGTGCTCCTGCGCGAAGCGGCGAAGCTCGAGAAGGGCAGCCAGACCCCGGGCCGCGAGTCGGCCGGGTCGGTGACGATGAAGCAGGTCGAGGAGATCGCCCAGATCAAGATGCCCGACCTCAACGCCAACGACATCGAGGCCGCGAAGAAGCAGGTGGCCGGCACCGCCCGGTCCATGGGCCTCGAGGTGGTCTGACCCCCGGCCGGGGGTACAGCAACGCAGCACACCCGCCCGGGAGGACCTCGCCCGGGCGTCCGTGACACGACGAGCAGGGAGCCAGACATGGCGAAAGGCAAGAAGTACTCCGACGCGACGAAGCGGTTCGACCGCGACCAGCTGCACACGCTGGGCGAGGCGGTCGACCTGGTGAAGAGCCTCTCGGGCGCCGGCTTCGACGAGTCGGTCGAGCTCGCGGTCCGCCTCGGCGTCGACCCGCGCAAGGCCGACCAGATGGTGCGCGGCACCGTCGCCCTGCCTTCGGGCACGGGCAAGGACGTCCGAGTCGCGGTGTTCGCGGCCGGTGCCGCCGCCGAGGAGGCCCGGGCCGCGGGCGCGGACATCGTCGGCGCCGACGACCTCGCCTCGCAGGTCGAGGGGGGCATGCTCGACTTCGACCTCGCGATCGCGACGCCGGACCTCATGCCCCTCGTCGGTCGCCTCGGCCGGGTGCTCGGTCCTCGAGGCCTGATGCCGAACCCCAAGACCGGCACGGTCACCGCGGACGTCGGCAAGGCGGTCGAGGAGTTCAAGGGCGGCAAGGTCGAGTACCGCACCGACCGCTACGGCAACGTCCACGTCCCGGTGGGCAAGGCCAGCTTCGAGCGCGAGGCGCTGATCACGAACCTGCGGGCCGTCATGGACGAGGTCAACCGGGCGAAGCCGGCGTCGTCGAAGGGCCGCTACATCAAGCGCATCACGGTGAGCTCGACGATGGGCCCCGGCATCAAGGTGGACCCCGCCCGCCTCCGTCCCGCCGAGGACGAAGCGGTCGCCTAGTCGCCCACCCGGCGGAGGTCGCCCTCGTCGCGCAGCCGCAGCTGCTCGCCGGGCATGCCGTAGGACCAGAGGTAGCGGAGGTGCCCGGTCTCGGGCACCTCGATGCGGATCTCCATCGGGAAGGGCGCGTCGTCGCCGGCCGGGAACCGCCCCGGCTCGGCTTCGTGGAGGACCGACGCCACCGGTGCGTGGAGGTGCGCGGTGAGCAGCACCAGGCCACCTGGCGTGCGGGCCAGCACCGCGTGCTCGCCGTGGACCAGGCCGGCGTCGGGCCGCAGGCACTCGTAGTCGAGGGAGACACCGGCCCCGCCGGGCAGCGGTCGGACCTCGATCCGGGCCGCGGCGGCGCCGGTTCCGTGCTCCCCGGTCGGGTCGACGTCCGAGCCGACGTAGAGGCCGGGGTGCGAGATGAGCTGGTCCACGAGGTCGGTCATGGGCCGCATTCTGCTACCCTGACCCGCCCACAACCGATCGAGCTTGCTCGCCGTAGACATCCGGTACGCCGCTTCCCCCGGGAAACGGCGTCGAAGGGGCCCCGAGGGCCCGCCCGACGAGGCGGACATCACACATGTCCTCTCCGGGTGCTGCGTGCGCGCAGCACCCGTCGTCGTTCCAGAGGACACAGCTGTGCCGAGAGAAGAAGGCAACCCGAGGCCCGAGAAGGTCGCCGTGGTCGAAGAGGTGCGAGGCCGCTTCGACTCGTCCGCCGCCGCACTGGTCACCGAGTACCGCGGGCTCAACATGGCTGC
>JAFBAD010000135.1 GCA_019247975.1 Acidimicrobiia bacterium | reverse complement strand
AGGCCCGCGCCTCGATCCAGTCCGGCGAGCCGGGTCAGCGCACCGCGAGCATGGCGGCCATGGCCGGCGTGGCGGCGGGCCGATACGCCGCCGCCGCGGTCACCGCGCCGCCGGCCGCGCCGCCGCCGCACACCGGTCCGTTCGACGTGATCGACACGGGGTATGAGCCGGTAGAGGAAGTTCCGCCGCATCGGCGCCCGCTCTGGCCGTGGCTCGTCCTGCTGCTCGTCCTGCTCCTGGCCGGCGGCGGGGTCGCGGCCTACCTGCTTCTGCGCCCGGCCAAGGAGGCGGTACCGGGGGTGGTCGGTGAGCCGTTCACCGCCGCCCAGTCCCAGCTGGACAGCAAGGGATTCACGGTGAGCGAGCTACAGGAGACCAATCCCAAGGCGCAGGGCACCGTGATCGCCCAGAACCCGTTGGCGGGCTACGAGGCCAAGAATGGCTCGAACGTCTCGCTCACGGTCTCCTCGGGTCCCGGCAACACCACGGTTCCGACCGTGGTCGGGGAGACACTCCAGCAGGCCCGCTCCTCGATTCAGATCGCCAACCTGAAGGTGGGCAAGGTCGTCCACCAGACGAACTCCCAGTACACCAAGGGGCAGGTGATCGACACCAGTCCGGCGGCCGGACAACAGCCGTCGGTCGGCACACGGGTGACGCTGTTCGTCTCGAGCGGGCCGCCGGCGGTGCAGGTGCCCGACGTCACCACCGAGGACGCGGGGCAGGCCAAATCCACCCTCCAGAGCCGCGGATTCAACGTGGACACCATCCCGCAGGTCTCGACCACGGCCACGCCGGGCACCGTCCTCAGTCAGGACCCGGTGGGCGGGAAGTCGGCCGCGACCGGCGCAACCGTGACATTGGTGGTCGCCAAGGCCCCGGCCACGGTGGCGGTGCCCAACGTCGTCGGCCAGACCCACGGCGCGGCCAACGCGACGCTCGGCGCAGCGGGCTTCCCGGCGACGCCGCAGCAGCAGACGGTCACGAATCAGAGCCAGGACGGGATCGTCCTCAGCCAGACCCCGGGTGCCTCCACCCAAGTCAAGAAGGGGACCGGGGTAACCATCGTGGTTGGCAAGTACGTAGCGCCCACGCCGACCACGACGACGAGTACGACCACGCCGACCACGTCGTCCGGCACGACCTCCTCACACAAGAAGAAGAAGTGAGGTCGGCTCGGGTCGCGCTGCTCGGCGGGGGCCGCTCCTCCGAGCACGAGGTGTCGCTCGCCTCCGCGGCGTCGGTCCGCGAGGGCCTGCGCACCGCCGGTCACGAGGTTTTCGCGATCGAGGTCGGCCGGGACGGGGTGTGGCGGCACGACGGCTCGGTCCTCGCGGTGAAGCCGGGGTGCGGCCTTGAGGGTGTCGACGTGGTGTTCCCGGTGCTCCACGGCCCGTTCGGCGAGGATGGCACCGTGCAGGGGCTGCTCGAGTGCCTGGACATCCCGTACGTGGGCGCGGGCGTGCTCGCCTCGGCGCTGTGTATGGACAAGGTGATGTTCAAGGAGCTGATGGCGCACGCCGGCCTGGCCCAGGTCGACTACCGCGCGGTCCGCGCGGGCGAGTTGGCGTCCGACCGCGCCGGGGTGCTCGCGCGGCTTGAAGCGCTCGGCCTGCCGGTGTTCGTCAAGCCGGCCCGGCTTGGGTCGTCGGTGGGGATCGTCCGGGTGGCGGCTTCCGAGGAGCTACCGGCGGCGCTTCAGACTGCGTTCGAGCACGACTCACTGGCCATCGTGGAGGCGGCCGCCCGCGGTCTCGAGGTCGAGTGCTCGGTGATCGGCAACGGCGAGCCGATCGCCTCCGAGCCGGGCGAGATCGTGCTGGCCACCGGAGAGAAGGGCTGGTACGACTACGAGGCCAAGTACACCCCGGGCGGGATGCAGCTGGTCGTGCCGGCGCGGGTGCCGCCCTGGGTGCGAGAGCGCATCCAGGAAACGGCGATCCGAGCCTTCCAGGCCAGCGGGTGCTGCGGGCTGGCCCGAGTCGACTTCTTCATCGAGGGCGAGCAGGTGCTGCTCAACGAGCTCAACACGATGCCCGGCTTCACCGCCACCAGCGTGTTCGCCTCGCTGTTCGAGGCCAGCGGCGTGCCGTATGCCGAACTGCTCGACCGGCTCGTTCAGCTCGCCTTCGAGCGCCACACGGCCTTGGCCCGACACCGTCATTAAGCTGGGGCTCATGACGAGCGAGATCGAGTCGGTGGCCGTGGTTGGCGGTGGGTTCATGGGAACGGGCATCGCCGAGGCCGTGGCGGTGTCGGGCCTGCCGGTGATCGTCCGCGACGTCGACGAGGCATCGGTCGGGCGCGCCGGTGAGAGGATCGAGACCTCGCTGGCCCGGGCGGTGCGGGGAGGCAAGCTGGACGAAGCGGGTGCTCGGGAGGCTTACCAGCGAATCGAGCTGACCACAGATCTGGACGCGATCTCCCAGGCCGACCTGGTGGTCGAGGCGGTGCCGGAGGACGAGCGGCTCAAGCTCTCGGTCATGGAGGCAATCGACGGCGTGGTCTCGGACGGCGCGATCGTGGCGTCCAACACGTCCTCGATCCCGATCGCCGAGCTCGCCCAGTCGATCAGCGATCCCTCCCGCGTGCTCGGTCTGCACTTCTTCTCGCCGGTCCCGGTGATGATGCTCGTCGAGGTGGTCGTCGCGCTCGACACGAGCTCCGCCACGGTCGCCCGCGCGAAGGGATTCGTCGAGCGCCTGGGCAAGCGCCCGATCGAGACCAAGGACCGCTCGGGCTTCATCGTGAACATGCTCCTCGTGCCCTATCTGATGGCTGCGGTGCGGATGTACGAGGACGGCTTCGCCTCGCGCGAGGACATCGACAACGGGATGAAGCTCGGCTGCGGTCACCCGATGGGGCCTTTGACGCTGTGCGACTTCATCGGGTTGGACGTTCTCTACGCGGTCTGCGACTCGCTGTACGAGGAGTTCAAGCGCGACGAGTACGCGCCCCCGCCGCTGATGAAGCGGATGGTGGCCAGCGGCCGCCTGGGCCGCAAGTCGGGTCGCGGCTTCTACGAGTACGGCTAGCGGCCCGCCCCGCTAGCGGGTCAGCCTGTACAGGGCGACCTCGTTGATCGCCGCGAGCAGCTTGCCATGCGGCAGCGAGGTGATCCACACCAGGTAGTAGCGATAGCCGCCATGGGGGGTGGTGAGCTGGATCGGCTGGCGGTGCTGCACCGAGGGGACGTCGGCCAGCCGACTCCAGCCGCCCGGACCCGTGTCGAACACGGCGGGATCCGGCAGCGAGTTCGAACCGTAGATCTGCGCGTGGTAGCCCGGGGTCTGCGTGTAGAGCACGAGCTCGTGGGCGGCCACCGGTCGGCTCATGTCGACGTACAGCCCGACCCCGGCCTTCTGCAGCGACCCCCCGTAGTAGTGCTCGGTCAGCCACGCGGTGGTGACATCGCCGTCGATCGAGTAGCCGACCAGGTTGGGGTTCTGATTCTTCGGGCCGATGATCGCGTCGGGGTTGTAGTCGTGGGCGCAGGTCGAGCAGGGGCGGATCTGGGCCAGGTGCGGGGCGGGAGCCGGCTGGTCGAGCTTGGGGGCCTCGGGATGAGTCCGGGTGGCCAGGACCCACGCCACCACCCCGCCGGCGATGATCAGCGGCACCAGCATCAGGACGACGGCCCGGGCCCGGTGGCGGATCCGGAACGGGATCCGGCGGCGGGTCTGGGAGGGCAGCGTGCGGAGCACGCTCGTGACCTCGCCGGTGGCGCTGCCGGCGCGGGCGGTCTCGATGGCCAGCACGTCCTCCAGGTCGGCGATCAGCTCGGCGTCGTCGGCGTAGCGCTCCTCGATCCGCTTGGCCGTGGCCGCGTCGATGACCGAGGCCAGGGCGGCGGACACCTCGGGACGACGGTGCTGGACGTCGGGAAGCTGTTCGCGGACGTGCTTCATGGCCACCGCCACCTGGTTCTCCCCCTTGAACGGCACCTCGCCGGTCACCATCTCGTAGAGCACGATGCCCAGCGAGTACAGGTCCGACTGACCGGTCACCGGCCGGCCCAGGGCCTGCTCGGGCGAGACGTAGTCGGTCGTCCCGAGCACGCGCCCGTCGGCGGTGAGTCCTTCCTCGTCGAGCGTCCGGGCGATGCCGAAGTCGGTGACCTTGGCCGAGCCCTCCTCGTCGATCAGGACGTTCTGGGGCTTGACGTCGCGGTGGACGATGTGGCGGGCGTGGGCGGTGCCGAGCGCCCGGGCGATCTCGATGGCGTACGCGACGGCCTCGGTGATCGGCAGGCGGCCGTTGCGGCGGATGCGCTCCTTGAGCGTCTCGCCCTCCACGTACTCGAACACGATGTAGGGCCGGCCGTCGTCCTCGCCGTAGTCGATCACGCCCACGATGTGCGGATGCGAGAGCTGCGCCACCGCGCGGGCCTCGCGGCGGAACCGCTCGAGCTGGTCGGAGTCGGTGGTGATCTCGCGGTTCATCAGCTTGATCGCCACCGTGCGCTGAAGCGTCTCGTCGATGGCCCGATACACGGTCGACATCCCACCCGCGCCGATCCGGTCCTCGAGCCGGTATCGGCCGTTGAGCGTGGTGCCGCGGAGCGT
>JAFBAD010000365.1 GCA_019247975.1 Acidimicrobiia bacterium | reverse complement strand
GCTGAAGGCCTCACCGGGGACCACCGCGACCTTCACCTCGTCGAGGATCAGCGCGGCGAGGTCCATCGACGACGAGACCTTCTGGCCCTTGATCGGTCGATCGAACACGCCGGTCACGTTCGGGAACCCGTAGAACGCGCCTTGCGGCTCGATGCAGGT
This sequence comes from Acidimicrobiia bacterium, assembly GCA_019247975.1. GTDB lineage: Bacteria > Actinomycetota > Acidimicrobiia > Acidimicrobiales > Iamiaceae > JAFBAD01. Next base: position 8,175 of record JAFBAD010000365.1, on the reverse strand, counting down.
GACGCCGTCGATGCCCTGGAGCAGGTGCCACATCGTGCGGCCGCGCCGCTCGAACGCCTCCCGCATGCGGGCCACGTCGTCGAGCCCGCCGCTGAGCGCGGCGATGGCTGCCCGCTGGGACACGTTGGCGACGTTGGAGGTGAGGTGCGACTGCAGGTTCGCGGCCGCCTTCACCACGTCGTTCGGGCCGATCATCCAGCCGACCCGCCAACCGGTCATCGCGTAGGTCTTGGCCACGCCGTTGACGACCACGCAACGCTCGGCGAGCTCGGGCACCTCGACCACGATCGAGCTGAACTCGTTGTCGCCGAAGGTGAGGTGCTCGTAGATCTCGTCGGTCAGCACCCAGATGTCGTGCTCGACCGCCCACCGGCCGATCGCCTCGACCTCTTCGCGCGGGTACACCGCGCCGGTCGGGTTGGACGGCGACACGAAGATCAGCATCTTGGTCTTGGGGGTTCGGGCCGCCTCGAGCTGCTCGACGGTGACCCGGAACCCGGTCGTCTCGTCGGTGGGCAGCTCGACCACGACGCCGCCGGCGAAGCGCACCGGCTCGGGGTACGTGGTCCAGTAGGGCGCAGGCAGGAGGACCTCGTCGCCCGGGTCGATCAGCGTGATGACCGCGTCGAAGATCGCGTGCTTGCCGCCGTTGGTGACGATCACCTGGCTCGGATCGACCTGGTAGCCGGAGTCGCGCAGCGTCTTCGCCGCGATCGCCTCCTTGAGCTCCGGCAGGCCACCGGCGGGCGTGTAGCGGTGGTTGCGGGGGTCGCGGCAGGCCTCGGCGGCCGCCTCGACGATGTGCTCGGGCGTCGGGAAGTCGGGTTCGCCGGCCCCGAAGCCGATGACCGGCTCACCGGCTGCCTTGAGCGCCTTGGCCTTGGCATCGACCGCCAACGTGGCGGATTCGGCGATGGCAGCGACCCGCTCGGAGATGCGCGGCAACGGATTTCCTTCCTTCGGAGACAGATCGCGATAGTGGCAGATCGTGGACGGCCCCCATTCCGATATCAGGCCAGACATTCGCATCCCCGCAGAACTCCTGCCGTCCGACGGCCGCTTCGGGTGCGGGCCGTCCAAGGTCCGCCAGGAGGCGGTCGACGCGCTGGCCGCGGAGGCGGGCGAGTTCCTCGGCACCAGCCACCGCCAGGCGACCGTGCGGTTCATGGTGAGCCGGCTCCGCAACGGCATCGCGGAGCTGTTCGCGCTGCCCGACGGCTACGAGGTGCTCCTCGGCAACGGCGGGACGACCGTGTTCTGGGACGCCGCGGTCTTCGGCCTCATCGAACGGCGCAGCCAGCACCTCGTGTTCGGCGAGTTCTCCTCGAAGTTCGCGGCGGCGGCGACGGCGGCCCCGTTCCTCGACGAGCCGTCGATGCCGAAGAGCGATCCGGGCACCGCGCCGGTGGCGGTCGCTGAAGAGGGCGTCGACCTGTACGCCCTCACGCACAACGAGACCTCGACCGGCGTCGCGGTGGAGCCCGGGCGGGTCGACGGCGCCGATGCGGGCGCGCTGGTCGCGGTCGACGCGACCTCGGCCGCCGGTGGGCTGATGTTCGACCCGACCGAGGTGGACGCCTACTACTTCGCGCCGCAGAAGTGCCTCGCCTCCGACGGCGGGCTCTGGCTGGCGGCCTGCTCCCCGGCCGCCATCGAGCGCATCGAGCGGATCAAGGCATCGGACCGGTGGATCCCGGCGTCGATCGACCTCGGCATCGCGCTCGACAACTCGCGACTCGACCAGACCTACAACACGCCGGCGCTGGCCACGATCTTCCTCGCGGTCCAGCAGATCGAGTGGATCAACCACCAGGGCGGGCTGCGCTGGGCGGCCAGCCGGTGCGACCGCTCGGCCGAGGCGATCTACGGGTGGGCCGACGCGTCCGAGTTCGCCACGCCGTTCGTCACGGAGCCGGCGCACCGCAGCCACGTCGTCGCGACGATCGACCTCGACGACCGCGTGGAGGCCACCACCGTCTCCTCGATCCTGCGGGCCAACGGCATCGTGGACACCGAGAGCTACCGCAAGCTCGGCCGCAACCAGCTGCGCATCGCGCTGTTCCCGGCCATCGAGCCCGACGACGTGGTGGCGCTCACGAAGTGCATCGACCACGTCGTGAGCGCGCTCAGCTAGCCCCGACGTTCCCGGGACTTCAGGCCTGCCCGGGCAGGCCTCATGTCCCGGAAAGCCAGGTCACCTTCAGGTTGGGCAGAGGGAACGACGTCGCTTCGGCTTCGACGGCGTCGCGCGCGGCCTTCGAGAGGCGGCGCCACGAATCGATCTTCACCACCGCTCCGGCCCGCCGCCACGTGCCGGCGACCTTCCCGTCCACGAGCACGGCGCCCGGCCAGACCCGGGAGGTCCACAGCTCGGAGCGCCGCTCGGCGTTCGTCACGAGCAGCTCGCGGTCACGGCCCCACTGCAGGGTGAACGTGTCGCCGCTGGGGAGCAGCCGCGCCGGTGCGGGCCCGTCCTCGTCGAGCGCTGAGCGCATGGAGGCTTCGTCCTCCGCCAGGATCCAGCCCTTACCGACCGGCGTCCGCACCGCGAGGAGCTCGCCGGCCAGCGCGTCGAAGGCGGCCTGCCCGCGCGGTGCGCGGATCCCGGCCCACTGCTCGAACGAGTCCGCGGTGCCAGGCCCGAGGACGCGGAGGTACCGGCGGGCCAGCTCGAGCCGGGCTGCGAACGGGTCGAGGTCCGGCGCGGGCACCGTCCACAGCTCGGGCTTCAGCGACACGTCCCAGCGGATCAGCACCCGGCCGGTGGGCGCGGCGTAGCGGAGCACGTCCGCGTCGGACTTGCCGAGCGCCTTCGCCACCTCGTTGCAGTCCGCCGGTTCGCCACCCGACACCGCTTCGATCTGGTCGGCCATCTCGTTGAACTCCCGCCGCACCTCGGGGTCGTCGGGCAGCCGTCCGAGCGTGAACACCGCCCGGTCTCGCTCTGCGATCACGTAGGCGCTGAACCGCGGGCCCCACACCTGTACGAGCGCAGGGTCCTCCCACGCATCCGGCTCGACCTCCTGCACGCGCGCGTGCAGGCCCACCACCGCGGCACGGGACATGGAGTTCGGAAGGCCGGCCGACGCAGCCTGCTCCAGTGAGGCCGGCCCCGGTGGGAGCCGTTCGTCCAGGTGCGAGGCGCGCCGCCGGAACGCCACCACCTGCTCGCGCCTGACCTCCAGCGGTTCCCGGGACTTGGGGCGTGCCCGGGCAGGCCTCATGTCCCGGAAAGCTGAGCCACCACCGGCGCGAGGGCCTCGACCGACGGAGCCTGGACCACGTGGTAGCTGTACGCCCAGCGCTCGCGCCGCGCCTGCAGCCGCTCGGCGATCTCACCGGTGGAGCCGATCATCGTCATCGGTGAGGCGAGCAGCTCGTCGGGCGTCGTGTCGAACAGCGGAGCAGCTGCCTCGGCGTAGCCCGCGGCGTCGTCGGTGACCTCGACGACCGGCACCCAGGCGTTGATCTCGAGGTCGTCGAAGCGGTCGCCCGCGCCCTCCTTCACCCACGCGACCTTCTGGTCGATGCGCTCGGCGAGGCCGTCGCGCGCCGCCTCCATGTCGATCTCGCCCGAGTGGATCGACGGGTTCACGCCGACGATGTCCGCATTGGCGCCGGCCCAGCGGAGCATGCGCGGCGCGCCCCCACCGACGAGCAACGGCGGCCCGCCGGGACGGTGCGGCTTCGGCAACCCGTCGTAGCCGGTGACCGTGTAGTGCTCCCCGGCGAAGTCGAACGGACCGTCCGCGAACGCGCGGCGCATCACCTCGATCCCCTCGATCATGCGGTCGACGCGCACCTTCGGCCGATCCATCGTGATGCCCGACTGCTCGTAGTCGATCTTCTTCCACCCGGCGCCGACCCCGAGCTCCACCCGGCCCTCCGAGATCACGTCGAGCGTGGCGACCTCCTTGGCGGTGACGAAGGGGTGCCGGTAGTCGTTGTCGAGCACCAGCGTGCCGAGGGTGATCGTCGGCGATGCGATCGCGGCCGCGGCGAGCGCGGTGAACGGTCCGAACTGCTCGTCGAAGTGGTCGGGCAGGAAGACCGTCGAGTACCCGAGGTCCTCGAGCCGCCGGACGGTGTCCGGCCACGTCATGCCGGGCAGCGGCCCGGACATGTCGGCGCCGAAGCGGAACCTTCTCGGATGCGACACGAGCGGGGACGGTACCTTCCCTTGGATGCCGACAGCAGCAGAGGTGACCGCCCAGCTCATCGGTCCCGGCGGGCCGTTCGAGGTCGTGACCGAGCCGGTGGGCGGCATCGAGATGCGGGTCTACAAGGATCGGTTCCACTCGCTCCGCGAGGTCGCGGCCATCGCTGCTGCGCACGGCGACAAGACGTTCATCGTCCACGGCGATCGGCGCATCTCCTTCCTCGAGTTCAGCCGGCTGGCCAACGGCGTGTCGGCCGCGCTGCGCGACGACTTCGGCGTCGACCACGGCGACCGGGTGGCCGTCCTCTCGGCCAACAACCCCGAGTGGTGCCTCGCGTTCTGGGGCACCGTCGACCTCGGCGCGATCCTCGTCGGCCTCAACGGCTGGTGGAAGAACGACGAGATCCTCTACGGCCTCACCGACTCCGGGGCCAAGGTGCTGGTGGCCGACCGCCAGCGCTACGAGCGCATCGCGGACGAGATCGCCGACGGCGCGGTGCCGGACCTCGAAGCGGTGTTCCTGATCGACGCCGACCCCGCGGAGCTCGCCACGCCGGTCGATCGAGGAGACGGTGGCGACCTGCTGCACCGCTTCGACGAGCTCACCGGGTCTCCGTCGGACGACCAGCCGTCCGACCCGATCGACGAGGACGACCCGGCGGTCATCTTCTACACGAGCGGCACGACCGGTCGGCCGAAGGGGGCCGTGTCGACCCACCGCAACATGATCGCCAACCTGCAGAACACGGTCCTCGGGACGGTGGCGGGCACGATGACCGGCGACGGCGCGCCGATCCCCTCGGGCGACGACGGCGGCCCCGCCCAGCCCGCCGCGCTGTTCACGTCACCGCTGTTCCACGTGTCGGGCTGCCACTCGACGCTGGTCGTCGGCTACATGGGCGGGCTGAAGCTGGTGATGCCCGAAGGTCGGTTCCAGCCGGAGACCGCGCTCGAGCTCATCCAGCGCGAGCAGATCAGCGTGTGGGCGACCGTGCCCACGATGGTGTGGCGGGTGTGCGAGTACCCCGACCGTCACGACTACGACACGTCGTCGGTGAAGAGCGTGGCCTTCGGTGGCTCGCCGTCGGCCGACGAGCTGCAGCGCAAGGTGCGCGAGACGTTCCCGAACGTGCGCACGACGACGAACGCCTACGGGCTCACCGAGACGTCGTCGGTCGCGACCGCGATCAGTGGCCAGGACGCGCTCGACAAGCCGACGTCGGTCGGTCAGGCGGTGCCAGTGGTCGAGCTGCGCATCGTCGACGCGCAGCTCGACGACGTCCCGACCGGCGGCACGGGTGAGGTGCTCATCAAGGGCCCGATCGTCGTCCAGGGCTACTGGGGCAAGCCGGAGGCGACCGCCAACACGATCACGCCCGACGGCTGGCTGCGTACCGGTGACGTCGGCCACCTCGATGAGGACGGCTTCCTCTACATCACCGACCGGGCCAAGGACATGATCATCCGTGGCGGCGAGAACGTGTACTGCGTCGAGATCGAGAACCGCCTCGTGGAGCACCCGGCCATCGCCGACGCGGCGGTGATCGGCGTGCCCCACCCGGAGCTCGGTGAGGAGGTCAAGGCGGTCGTGCAGGTCGAGCCGGGCCACACGATCACCGAGGCCGAGGTGAAGGACTGGGTGGCCGAGACGCTCGCCAACTTCAAGGTGCCCGCCTACGTCGACATCACGACCGAGCGCCTGCCCCGCAACGCCAGCGGGAAGCTCCTGAAGAACGTCCTCCGCGGCGAGGGCGAGGTGAGCTTCGCCGAGACGATGTAAACCGACCCCACCGACGAAATTGGCCCGGTTGGCCACGCATGGCGCGGTGAACCGGGCCAATTTCGTCTTAGCGTGAGCGGCGATGGCTCGGTTGGCCGATCGGCACCCGGACAACGTGGACGGCGCGTGGTTCGTGGACATGCGCTGCATCGACTGCGGCACCTGCCGCGAGCTCGTGCCGGACCTCTTCGGCGAGACCGGCATGCAGTCGGTGGTGGTCGCGCAGCCGACCGATCCGGCCGCCGAGCACCGGGCCTGGCTGGCCTCGGCCGCCTGCCCGACCGCGTCGATCGGACGCTCACCTCGGACGCCGCGACCCGAGCACCTCTTCCCGCTGGCCGTCGACGGGCCGGTGTCGGACCTCGGCCACTGCTCCGAGGACTCGTTCGGCGCGACCAGTTACCTCGTGGAGCGGCCCGACGGGAACCTGATGGTCGACTCGCCCGTCTTCACCCGCCGGCTCATCGGTGAGGTCGACGACCGGGGCGGCATCGCGCACGTGCTGCTGACCCATCGCGACGACGTCGCCGACGCGCAGCAGTGGGCCGAGCGGTACGGCGCCCGGGTCTGGATCCACGCCGACGATCGCCGGGCCGCGCCGTACGCGACCGACGTCATCGAGGGCACCGCCACGGCGGACATCGCGCCGGGCGTCTCGGTCATCCCGGTGCCGGGCCACACCCGCGGCTCGGTCGTCTTCCTGGTCGACGACCGGTGGCTGTTCACCGGCGACTCGCTCGCGTGGTCCTACGGACACGAAGACCTCGTCGCGTTCCGCGGCGCCTGCTGGTACTCGTGGCCCGAGCAGACGCGCTCGCTCGACCGCCTGGCCGACGAGGCGCGGTTCGAGTGGGTGCTCCCCGGCCACGGCGCCCGGGTCCACCTCGATCCCGACGACGCCCACGCTCGTCTCCGGGCCCTCGTCCGCCGCATGCAAGCCGCCGCCTGATCTCTGAAGGCAATACCGGTCGGATTCCGACCGGTATTGCCTTCAGATCGCGTTGGTGGCCAGGGCGGCGAGCACCGTCTTCACCTGGAACGTCGTCAGGTGCGGGCGCTTGGAGAGGATGCGCGCGACGAGGCCGGTGATGTGGGGCGCAGCGAAGCTGTTGCCCGTGGCGACGATCGTGGACCCCCCGCTCCACGCCACCTCCATGTCGACGCCCCGCGCTCCCCACTCGGCGGGACCCGAGCGGTTGTAGCGGATCTCGTACGGATCGTCGGTCCGGATCGCGGCGGTCGAGAAGACCGACGAGAACTCGCTCGGGATCGAGACCTTCGGCTCGTTCGACATCGCCGCCACCACCATCATCTGCTTGAACGCGGCGGCGTCGGTCAGCTCGTGGAACGTCGAGAGGTGGTTCTCGTTGGTGGTCGACAGGCTCAGGTTCGCGACCTGGATGCCGGCCTCGACCGCCCAGTCGAGTCCCGCTGCGAACACCCAGCCCTTGCCCGTGAGCCGCTCGCCGAGCACCCGGACGCTGTACAGCTCCACGTCCGGCGCCAACGACCGGATGATCGCGGCGCACGCGGTGCCGTGCCCGTACAGATCCGCGTGGGGGCCGTCGACGATGCGGTAGCCGTCCTCGCTGTCGGGATCGGGCTCCACGATGACCGCGCCGTCGACGCCTCCGACCGCCGGGTGATCGGCGTCGATGCCGCTGTCGATCACCGCGACCTTCACCCCGGCGCCGGTGGCACCGCCAATCGCCCAGTCGCGGGTGATGGGCTCGTCGTTGTCGAGCCTGGGGACCGGTGCGAGCCGCCCGGGCTCGAACGCGTCGGAGAACGCCGGGAGCGGTTCGCTCACCGACGCACGCGGCGGACGGGAACCGGCCGGGACCCTGCGACGTGCGCCGTGAACTGCGCGACGATGCGCGTCGCCGCCGCACGGTCCGCGTCGCCCAGGCGACCGAGCTCCGCGTACACCGCCGCAAGCTCGGCCAGGGCCTGCGAGGGCCCATCCGAGTCCTCGGCTGCCTCACGCAGGGCATCGGCCAGATCGGTGTCGTCGGTTGCCGCCGCCATCGCCCGGGCGATCGTGCGACCGAACGACGCAGCCGCCGCGCTGCGCGCCAGGTACGGGACCGCCAACGACGCGATGCCGCTGACCAGACCCATGTCCACCGTCGTCGCGTCGAGGAGCGACAGCACGCCGAGCACGCGGTCCCGATGGAGCACCGGAACGGCCGTCAGCGCGGTCGGCACGTACCCGACGGCGTCGGCGACATCGGAC
>JAFBAD010000292.1 GCA_019247975.1 Acidimicrobiia bacterium | reverse complement strand
GCCGCTCTGGGAGATCTGGTACATCGAGGGCCTGGCGGGGGGCCGGGTCGGCGTGATGATGAAGTACCACCACTGCCTGCTCGACGGGGTGGCCGGCGCCAGCCTCGCCACCGTCGTGCTCGACCTCGAGCCGGGTGCGTGCGATCCGCTGCTGCCGATGCCGTCGGAGGAGGAGCGGACCGCCGGGCCCGAGCCCAGCAACGCCGAGCTCCTCGCCGAGGCGATCCGCACGGGCATCCGCCGCCCCTACCGCATGGCCCGCTACATGACCGGGCTCGCGCTGAAGAGCGCGACCCTGGTCGACAGCGCTCGCAAGGACGAGGAGAACCGGGCGATCCTGCGGGCCCCGGTCACGCCGTTCAACGGCTCGATCGGGCCGCGGCGGGAGCTGGCGTTCGCGTCGATCGCGATGGCCGACGTCGTCGCCATCAAGCAGGCCCACGGCGTCAAGGTGAACGACGTGGTGCTGGCGATCTGCGGCGGCATCCTCCGGCGCTACCTCCAGAAGCACGACGAGCTGCCCGATGCGCCGCTCGTCACCGCCGTGCCGGTGTCTACGCGGTCCGAGGGCGACACCAGCTTCGACAACCAGATCACGAACATGTTCGTGTCCCTCGCCACCGACGTGGACGACCCGGTCGAGCGGCTCGAGGCGATCAACCGCTCGACGACGAGCGCGAAGGAGATGACCAAGGCGCTCAGCGCGCGGCAGATCCAGTCGCTCGGCGAGGTCGCATCGCCGCTGATCCTCGGCACCGCGATCCGGGCGGTCTACCGCGCGCAGCTGATGACCAAGTCGCCGGTGCGCATCAACACGCTCGTGTCGAACGTGCCCGGTCCGCAGGTGCCCCTCTACATGTGCGGCGCCAAGGTGGTCGGCATCTACCCGAGCTCGGTGATCCTCGAGGGCATGGGCGTGAACATCACCGTGTTCAGCTACCTCGACCGCATCGACTTCGGCATCCACGTCGACCCCGACCTCGTGCCCGACCCGTGGGTGATCGCGGACGGCGTGACCGAGGCGCTGACCGAGCTGATGGTCGCCTCGGACGCCGGCTCGCCCACCGAGGTCCACTCGTGGTTCGAGACGGGGCAGCCCGAGTCGGCCGGCACCGGGACGTGAGCATCGAGCGGATGTCGGGGAACGACGCGGTCCTCTGGCACATGGAGGACGACGACACCCCGCTCCACACGCTGAAGATCGTCGTCCTCGACCCGAGCCGGCGGGGCCGGCCCGTCACCCTCGACGAGCTGGCCCTGGCGGTCGGTCCTCGCCTGGGTCTGGTGCCCCGGGCCACCCAGAAGGTGGTGGCGCCGCCCGGCTTCGGCGGTCGCCCGTTCTGGGTCGACGACCCGGCCTTCGACCTACGGGCCCACCTCGACGAGCGGTGGCTGACGTCGCCCGGCGACGCTGCTCGCCTCGACGAGCTGTACACCGAACTGGCCACCGACGTGCTGCCGCGCGACCGCTCGCCGTGGGCCATGACGTTGGTCCACGGCCTCGCCGGCGGTCGCCAGGCCGTCGTGGTCCGCGTGCACCACGCGCTGGTCGACGGCCTCGGCGCGCTCAACACGTTCCTCGCCGCCTCGACCGAGGAACCGGGGGCGGGAGTCGCGCTCCACCCGGCCGAGGTGCCGCCGTTGACGTCGCGCCGTCGCCTCCTCGTGGAGGCCCTCGCCGACGCCGTCCGCAGCTGGTGCGGCCTCGGTGCGCTGGTCCGCAAGGTGCTGCGCTCGCGGCGGGAAGCCCGCGCGTTCCGGGCCGCGAGCCGGGACCTGCCGCCGCTGATCGCCACCCGCCGGCCGACCCTGAACCAGGGGAGCGGCGACGCCACCCGCATCGCGGCCACCGGCAGCCTCGACCTCGGGGCCATGCGGGCGGTCGGCAAGGCCAGCGGCACGACCGTCAACGGCGTGCTCCACGCGCTCGTCGCCGGCGCGGTGCGGGCCGAGCTCGCGGCGCGCGGCGACGATCCGGCCGAGCCGTGCATCGGGTCGTTCGGCATCGCCTCGGATCGCACCGGCAGCGACCGTCGCCAGGGCAACCTGATCACGCCGGCGTTCGTGCAACTGCGCAACGACCTCGACGATCCGGTGGCCCGCCTCGACGCGACCGCGCAGAGCTGCAAGGACGGCGTGGAGCTCAGGCGGGTCGCCGGCCTCGACCTCACCGACCGGCTCAGCGCGCTCGGGCCGCGCGGCATCAACCGGCTGCGCCGCTTGGCGACCCGCCACACCCGCATCACCCCCGGCCACCTCGTGACCGCGAACGTGCCCGGCGCCAGGTCGGCCCGCTGGTTCGGCGACGTCGCGGTCGAGGACTGGTTCTCCTTCGCGATGGTCGTGCACCCGGCCAACATCAACCTGACCGTGCACAGCTACGACGGGCGCATGAACGTCGGCCTGATGGTCGACCCGGCCGCGCTGCCCGATCCTCACCGGTTCATCGAGCGCCTGGGTGCCGAGCTCGAACTGCTCACCGCTGCGGTGGTTCGGCCGGGTGCCCTGGTTGCGTAACGTCGATCCGTGGCGCTGACGACGGTGGAACCCGACGACCATCCGCGCTCACGGCTGACCCCCCGGGTCCGCCGTGACGTGTTCATCGATCGCAGCGCCTACCGGTTGGTGACCACGGTCGCGGCGCGCATCGATCCAGCCGTGCTCGAGCGGGTGCGGGCCGAGGTGACCGAGGCGGTGGACCTCTTCGAGGAGCGGGGCTGGATCGACGACCCGGCGAGCTACCACGTGGCGCCGCCGGTGCCGAGCGAGGTGCGTGATCGGCGCCGGAGCTCGGGCCGCATCCGCTTCACCACCCTGACGTGGGCCGACGGCTACGAGGTGCGGGCCGAGGAGCCGGGCGCGGCCCGCTACGCCGGCTACGAGAGGAACCGCATCGCCCGCGCCGCGCTGCTCGAGCACCGGTCCGGCGACCGGCCGTGGGTGCTCTGCGTGCACGGGTTCGGCATGGGTACGCACGCGCTCGACCTGCGGGCCTTCCGGGCGCTGCACCTGCACCGCGACCTCGGGCTGAACGTGGCCTTCGTGACGCTTCCCCTGCACGGGCGGCGCAAGCCGCCCGGCGTGCGGCTCGCGGCGATGCCGGGCGTCGATCTGCTCGACACCGTGCACGGCATGGCGCAGGCCGTGTGGGACGTGCGCCAGGTCATCGCCCAGCTGCGATCACGAGGCGATCGACGGGTCGCGCTGCTCGGCATGTCGCTCGGGTCGTGCGTGTCGGCGATCGTCTCGTCGCTCGACGAGGTGGACGCAGCGCTGCTGATGGCGCCGGCGGTCGATCTGGGCACGCTGATGATCGAGGCCGGCGGGCAGGGTGGCGCCGAGCAGCTCGCGTCGATCCCCGCGGAGAACCTCGACGACGCGATGCGCCTCCTCACCCCGGTCGCGCCGCTGCAGCTCACGCCGCGCATCGCACCGGACCGCGCGTTCATCGCCGCCGCGACGCTCGACCAGTTCGCCCGTCCGAGCTCGCAGGCGATGGCGCTGTGGAGGCACTGGCGTGAGCCGGAGCTCCACTGGTCGCACGGCGGCCACGTCAGCCTGATGTGGAGCCCGTCGGCGCAGCGGGCGGTCGACGCCGCGCTCACCCGCATGGGCTTCGTCGCCCCCGACTGAGCCGCTACCAGACCTTCTCGACGTCGGTGGCTTCGGCCAGCGCGGCGCGGACCGCGGCCTTCGCCACCTTGCCCGTCGGCGTGGCCGGCAGCTCGTCGGTGATGTGCAGCGCTTCGGGGCACTTGAAGGCAGCCAGCCGCTCGGCCGCGAAGGTCCGCAGCGTGGCGAGGTCGAGCGACGCGCCCGACCGCGGGACGACGACGGCGCACACCCGCTCACCGAGCGCCCGCTCGGGCAGGCCGACCACCGCCACCTCGGCCACCGCGGGGTGCTCGTGCAAGACGTCTTCGACCTCGACGCAGTAGACGTTCTCGCCGCCGCGGATCACGACGTCCTTGAGCCGGTCGACCACGTGCAGGAAGCCGTCGGCATCGAGGAAGCCGATGTCGCCGGAGTGGAACCAGCCGTCGCGGAACGACGCCTTGGTCGCGGCCGCGTCGTTCCAGTAGCCGGCGACCACCTGGGGCGACCGGAAGCACAGCTCGCCGACCTCGCCTTCGGCCAGCACCCGTCCGTCGGGGTCGACCACCTGCAGGTCCGCCGTGAGGTTGAGCCGCCCGACGCTGTCGGGGTGGGTCTCGAGCTCGCGGCCGACGTTCGTGGCGACGGCCGAGGTCGTCTCGGTGAGGCCGTACCCGTTGAGGATCTGCACGTGCGGGCCGAACACCCGGATCGCCTTGGCGGGCAGGTCCGGCGGCACCGGTGCGCCGCCCATCGGCATGTTGCGGATGTCGAGGCCGAGGT
>JAFBAD010000195.1 GCA_019247975.1 Acidimicrobiia bacterium | reverse complement strand
CGCCCCGTGGGGCGGCTTCGGCATGGCCGACCACCGCGTCGTCGGGCTGGCCGCCATCGACGCGGCGCGAGACGCCGCCAACCGGTGGGTGTTCACCGAGCTGCTCGACGAGGGGCTCGAACCATGGGCCGGCCTGCGCTGGGTGGCGATCGCCGCCGCTGCGCAACCGACGCACGCGGTCGACGTCACCGACGTGATCGACCGGGGCATCGCCTCGCTCCGCCAGCACCGCGCCTACCTCGACGGACTGGCCCAACCGACCGATCCCGACGTCTTCCTCCGCCAGACCGCGGCGTCCGTGGGCGAGCACTTCGGCGGCCGCCTCGGGGTCGCGTTCGAGCTCGTCGGGTTGTAGGGCGTGCACATCCACTGGTTCCTCCCGACCGGAGGCGACGCGCGCGACGTGGTGCCGGTCGCCGGCGAGCCCGGGGTGCGCGCTCCGGACCTCGAGTACCTCGCCCAGGTGGCTCGGGCCGCCGACCACCTCGGCTACGAGGGTCTGCTCACGCCGTGCGGCACCGCGTGCGAGGACGCGTGGTTGGCAACCGCTGCGCTGATCCCGCTCACCGAGCGGGTGAAGTTCCTCGTGGCGTTCCGGCCCGGGTTGCTGTCACCGACGCTCGCCGCGCAGATGGCATCGACCTACCAGCGCATGTCGGGCGGGCGGCTGCTGCTCAACATCGTGACCGGCGCCGAGCCGGCCGAGCTGGCCCGCTTCGGCGACTTCGCCGACAAGGACGCCCGCTACCAGCGCACCGGCGAGTTCATCGAGGTGATGCGGGGCGCCTGGTCCGGCGAGCCCTACGACCACACCGGCGCCCACTACCGGGCCGAGGGCGCGACCACCCGGGCCACGCCCGACCCCGTGCCGCCCATCTACTTCGGCGGCGCGTCGCCGGCGGCCGAGCAGGTCGCGGCGACGCAGGCCGACGTGTACCTGGCGTGGGGTGAGCCGCCTGCGATGGTGGCCGAGCGGGTCGCCCGGGTCGGCGCGCTGGCCGAGGCCGCGGGCCGGCAGCTGCGCTTCGGCATCCGCTTCCACGTGATCACCCGGCCGACCTCCGAGGAGGCCTGGGCGGTGGCCGACCGCCTCCTCGCGGGCATGGACCCCGCCGCCATCGCGGCGGCGCAGGCCGACTTCGCACGGACGCAGTCCGAAGGCCAGCGGCGGATGGCGGCGCTGCACGGCGATGGCGACGGTTCGCTCGAGATCCACCCGAACGTGTGGGCCGGCATCGGGCTCGTGCGAGGCGGCGCCGGCACCGCGCTGGTGGGCAGCCACGAGGAGGTGGCCGACCGCATCGACGAGTACCACCGGGCCGGCTTCGACGAGCTCATCCTCTCCGGCTACCCGCACCTCGAGGAGGCGTACTGGTTCGGCGAGGGCGTGCTCCCGCTCCTGCGGGACCGCGGGTTGGTCGACCCGCCGGCGCGCGCCGAGGGCGCGGCGCCGGTGTCGACGTTCCGCTGAGGCTCGTGAACCGCTAGGAGACCGTGACGGTGACCGGGTGCGTGACCCGGTCGGCCAGGTGGGCGGCCTGCGCGGTGCCGGCGTTCGGTCCGAGCAGGTAGCGGGTCCGGGTCGTGGTGAGCTTCGGCGGATCCTGCTCGAGCGTGGGGTCCGTGTTCGGGAAGGCACCGCCGCCGGGAGCGAGGATCTGGAACCCGTCCTGACCCCACGAGGACGCGTCACCGGTGCACGGCGTCGGCGAGTCGGGGCTCGCGTCGTGGTAGTAGGTCGAGACCGAAGCGCCGTCGAGGTCGGTGTCGATGGTCCGTGCGGTGACGATCGAGCCGGCCGGTCCCTTGATCAGCTGCCACGCGGCGGGCGGCGTGCCCGAGCCGGTCGTCCAGCTGATCGGGGTGGTCTTGTCGGCCACGCCGTCGATCGTCACGTTCGAGTTCTGCGGATCCGAGTACGTCTGACCGGTGAGACCGGTCGTGAGGTCGTCGTAGTTGGCGTAGCCCGGCAGACCTGCGTGGCCCTTCAGCTCGATCACGCTGTCCTGCCGGTCCGGATAGAAGAGCTCGGTCTGGATCGTGTACAGGAAGCTGTTCGCGCCGATGTGCGAGCGGATCGCCCGCACCGGACCGCTGATGTTCACGATGAACGCGCCCTCGTACGGCGAGGACGGCGCGACGTCGTCGAAGGTGTTCTCGTTGCGGACGCACCCGAGGTTCGGGACGACGTAGTCGTCGCGGTCGAGCAGGTCGGCGCCGGTCGATCCGTTCTGGCTGATCTGCAGGCCGTCGTTGAGCCACCGGTCCGAGTACGTCATCCGGTACCGGGCGGTGGTGACCGTGGAGTGCTCGGGGTTCGGCCCGCGGTGGTCGTTCGGCGCGTTCGACGCCGTCCCCATGCCGTAGGTCTGCTTGTAGTTCCCCGAGTCGAGGTGGAACCGGTAGTCGACGCCGCTCGTGACCGCTCCGCCGTCCAGGGTCGGGCTCGCGTACAGGTACGCGTAGCCGACCGCGCTGGAGTCGAGCGGGTCGTGCACGGTGATCCGTTCACGGGTCGACGGCGTCACGCCTGAAGGGTTCTGCGCCGAGGTGGGAGCGAGCTGGCCGACGTCCGCGGCGAGGAGCGAGACCTCGTCGTTGCCGTCGAGGGTCGGGTCGCTGTCGCGCGGGGTGTAGGTGCCGTAGGAGCGGTAGCCCGTGTAGCTCGGGGTCGGTGTGTAGACGAGCGTCGTGTACGCGGTGCCGTCGGGCCGCTTCGCCCACTTGTCGGCCGGGCGGTTGTAGATCTGGCCGGGGTTGACGAAGTCGCGCTGGTCGACCTGCACGGGGATCTGCTGCCACGCCGATCCGTCCCAGGCGAACGCGACGATGTGCTCCGGGTCGTGGCCGATGAGCTTCGGCACCGCGTCGCCGGTGAACACGACCGGATCCTCGGTGCGCACCAGCGAGGCACCGAACCGGTTGTCGCATCCCACCAGGGCGGTGATCGCAACGGCGACCGCCACCACACCCAGCACTCGCCTCACGCCGTCCCCCAGTTCTCGTCGTCCCGCCGCGCCCGCCCCTACCGTGGCGGGGTGCTCAGCCTAGGGCTCTTGATGTTCGGTCACGTACCCGAGGCGCTGGTCGCGACCCACGGCGACTACCCCGAGCTGTTCGGCGCGCTGCTGGCGCCGCACGGCGTCGAGCTGGAGGTGTTCGCAGTCGACGAGGGCGAGGGCCCGGCCTCGCTCGACGACTGCGACGGCTGGATCGGCTCGCCTTCGCGCTCGTCGGTCATCGGCGACGAACCGTGGCTGCCCGACGCGCTCGACCTCGTCGGCTCGGTCGTCGAGGCGGAGCGGCCCTACGTCGGCATCTGCTTCGGCCACCAGCTGCTCGCTCAGGCGGCCGGCGGCCGCGTCGCCCGGGCGCCCGCGGGCTGGGGTGTCGGCGCGCACCGCTACGAGGTCGTCGCGCCCCGCCCGTGGATGGACCCGCCACCCGACGGCGGCGCCTTCACGCTCGTCGCCAGCCACGAGGACCAGGTCGTCGAGCTGCCGCCGGGGGCGACGCTGCTCGCCGGCAACGACCACTGCCCGAACGCGATGTTCGAGCTCGGCAGCCGCGCCTTCGGGCTGCAGCCGCATCCCGAGTTCACGGCGGCCATCTCGAACGAGCTGGTCGGCGCCCGCCGGGACCTCATCGGCCTCGAACGGGCCGACGCCGCGCTGGCATCGCTGGCCGGACCGCTCGACCGCGACCTCGTCTTCTCCTGGATCACCTGCTTCTTCAGGTCCTGACCGGCACCTGCGCCCGGTTGGCCGGGAGCCGTCGGACGATCGACGCCGATCGCGTCGCGAGCAGCGGTCCGACGATCGCCAGCACGAGGACGTAGAGCGCCACGAACGGCGTGACGCGCGGGTCGAGACCGGCCGCCGCGGCGAGCGATGCGAGCACCAGGCTGAACTCGCCCCGGCCGAGGATCGTGAGCCCGACGTTCGCCGCCGCCTCGGGGCCGTACCCGTGGATGCGGGCGGCGATCAGTCCGGCGACCACGTTGACGACGAGCGAGAGCAGGACCGCCACCGCGACGGGCAGCGCGACCGACGCTGCGTCACTGGGATCGATCGTCAGCCCGAACCAGAAGAAGAACATCGCGGCGAACGTGTCGCGCAGCGGCAGCACGAGTCGCTCGATCCGTTCCCGCGAGCGGCTCTCGGCGAGGACGAGCCCGACCATGAACGCGCCGATGGCGTCGGACACGCCCAGGTGCTCCGCGAGGCCGGCCACGCCGACCGCGAGGCCGACGAAGCAGACCGTCAGCAGCTCGTCGTCCCGCGTGTCGACGAGCCGGCCCACGAGGCGCGAGCCCCAGCGGGCGACGGCGGCCAGGCCCAGCAGGAACGCGAACGCACGACCCGACTGGAGGAGGTACTCCCCCACGCCGTCAGCGTCACCGAGGATCGGCTGCAGCACGGCGAGGTAGAGCGCGAGGAAGACGTCCTCGACGACGATGATCCCGAGGATCAACCGGCTCTCCGGGTTGGCGAGCCGCCGCAGCTCGGTGAGCAGCTTGCTGGCGATCGCTGACGACGAGATGCCGATCGCGCCTGCGAGCACCAGCGCCTCGGCGGTGCCCCAGCCGAGCGCGAGGCCGAAGAGGATGCCGGTGCCCATGTTCAGCGCGAGGTAGATCGCGCCGACCGACAGCAGCCGGCGGCCGCCCGCCACGAGCTCGCCGAAGGAGAGCTCCAGGCCGAGGTGGAAGAGCAGCAGGATGAGCCCGACCTTGGCGAGCAGCGCGAGGTCGTCGGGGTGCTCGACCAGCTCGAGGCCGGGCGTGTGCGGGCCGAGCACGACGCCGGCCAGCATGAACAACGGGATCGTGGGCAGGCCGATGCGGCGCCCGACCCGGGCGAAGACGGCGGCGGCGACGAGGCCGGCGCCGAGGACGAACAGCTCCTCACCCATCGTCGAACCGCCAGGGATCGACATGGGGCGCGCGCGGGCGCGCGACGGCGAACGAGAACAACATGGAACTCCTCCTCGAGATGGCAGGCCGCAGCGCGCGGCCCAGGGTCAGAGCGAGGTGGAGCGGGGTGGCCCGCGACTGCGCCGGACCCGCACGGGCACCGGCAGGGGCCGGGCCGCGCGCGACGCACGGTGCACCCACGCGGCGAGGAGGATCAGACCGGCCGCGGTGACGAGGACGGCGGGCACGATCGGCGTGTGCGCCGGCCGGACCGAGGCGACCGCATGGACGGGCGCGGCGACTGCGTCACGCGGGCCGTGGACCGGACCGGGTCGATCGGTAGCGACCCAGAGCGCAGCGACCGAGACCAGTGCTGCGCAGACGACGATCCGTAGCGCGCGCACGGCTCCAGCCTACCGGCGACGACGTTCTGAAGGACGGGCCTAGTTGCAGGAACCGGGCGGGTCCTTCGGTTTCAACGGCGCTCGCGGTAGAGGAGGCCGCGGTAGCCCTCGACGAAGCCGGCGCGGCGGAGCACCTCGGCGACCGGGGTCTCGCGCACCGGCGCACCGTCGGCCCGATTGATCTCGATCGAGCGGCGGCGGCCGTCCTTCACCATCGCTATGAGCGACTCGGCCCAGTCCGGGTGGTCGGCCGCGGCGGGGAACGTCACCAGGCTGCGCCCACCGCGCTCGAGGTAGACGACCGGGTGCCCGTCGACCAGCACGACGTGCGCGCCGGCGGCGCGCGCCGGGCGCCCCGCGCTCTCCGGCCACGGGATCGCCGCGCCGTAGGGCTGGGCCGGGTCGGTCGCGGCGAGCACGACCGGCCGGCGCTCCTCGTCGACGTGCTCCTCGTCGTGGGGCGTCGCCGTGCGGGCCGAGCGCAGCTGGTCGATGGCACCGGGCAGCGCGAACTGCGCAGCCCCGAGGCCGGCCACGAAGTACCCGCGGCGCACCCGGCCCTGCTCCTCGAGCGCCTTGAGGATCGGGTACACGCCGGCGAACCCGCCCTCGGTCCCTTCCCCCAGCGCCGCCTCCCGGGTGAGCACGCCGTACCGCTCGAGCAGCTGCAGCGCCCGCGCGTGGGCCGTCTCGGTGGGTGTCGGCACCGGCTCGCGCAGCGGCGCGACCAGCGACCAGCGGCCGGCACCGGCGGGCGGCCCGAGCCGGGAGAGGCGGTGCAGCGTCGGCCGGGGCCGGCGACCGCCGGCCTTGCGGGCCTTCCCGGCGATCCGTGACCGCAGCGACGAGAACGAGTCGTTGGTGACCTCACCCGCCCAGACCAGATCCCACAGCGCGTCGAGCACCTGCTCCTCGCCGTACCCGGCGCCCGCGTCCGCCGCGGCGCGGACCAGCTCGGGCCAGAACGACGCACCACGGGACGCGAGGTGCTCGCGCAGCGCGACGTGCAAGGGCGTGGCCTCCTCCAGGCCACTCGCGTCGGCCGGCAGCAGCAGGCCGACCTGGTCGCGGAAGAGCAGGCGCACCCGGCCGTCGGTGGCACCGAGCGGCCCCGCACCCACCCACACCAGCTCGCCCGCGGTCGACAGCGCGTCCAGGTCGGCCGGGCGGTAGCCACGCATGCGGGCCGGCAGCACGTCGGACTCCAGCACCGAGGCGGCGATCGGCGCGCCCTGCAGCACGCCGAGCACCTCGACCAGGCCGTCGAGCCCGGTGCGGGGCCGGTCGATGCCCTGCCACGCCGGGAGGAAGCGGGCGAGCGCCTCGGCGTCGACCGGCTCGACCTCGCGGCGCAGCGCGGCCAGCGAGCGCCGGCGGAGCTGGCGCAGCACGTCGTCGTCGCACCACTCGCGCTCGACGCCGTCGGGACGGAACTCGCCGCGGACGACGCGACCTTCCGCCTCGAGCCGCTCGAGCACCTCGCGGACGCGATGCTGGTCGGTGCCCAGCCCGGTTGCGGCCTGGTGGGCGAGGAAGGGACCGTGGGTGCGGGCGAAGCGGGCGACCAGCTCGAGCAGCGGATCGTCGACCGGATCGGTGAACGCGGTCGGCAGCCCGAGGGGCAGCGAGCAGCCGAGCGCGTCGCGCAGCTTCGCTGCGTCCTCGGCTGCGGCCACCCGCTCCTCGCCGGCGACGACCACGCGGATCGCCCGCCGCTCGGCGCCGAGCTGGTCCACCCAGGCGATGACGTCGGCCCCGTCGCCCGAGCGCACGTCGAGGTCGGTGACGGTGAGCGGCCCGAGGTCGCGCAGGACGTCGTGCAGCTCGTCGACGTCGCGCGCCCGGCGGTTGTCGACCAACCGCTGCAGCTCGAGCTCCAGCTCGGCGAGGACCTCGGGGTCGATGAGCTCGCGCAGCTCCTCGGCGCCGAGCAGCTCCCGCAGCAGGTCGCGATCGAGCGCCAGCGCGGCGGCCCGGCGCTCGGCGAGCGGCGCGTCGCCCTCGTACATGTAGACGGCGATCCACCCGAACAGCAGCGACTGCGCGAACGGCGAGGCGCGAGGCGTGTCGACCGCGACCAGCCGGACCTTGCGGCTGCGCAGGTCGCGCTGCACCTCCTTCAGCGCGGGCAGGTCGAACACGTCGTTGACGCACTCGCGGGTGGCTTCGAGCAGGATCGGGAACGACGGGTACTTCGCGGCGACCGCCAGCAGATCGGCCGCCTTCTGCCGCTGCTGCCAGAGCGGGGTGCGCCGGTCGGGCCGGCGCCGCGGCAGGAGCAGCGCACGCGCCGCGCACTCGCGGAACCGCGACGCGAACATCGCGGTCGACGGGAGGCGCGACACGACGATGTCGTCCACCTCGTCGGGGTCGATGACGAGCTCGTCGAGGGGCAGCTCGTCGATCGCTTCGGGGAGCCGGATGACGATGCCGTCGTCGCTCCACATCAGCTCGACCTCGAGCCCCCACCGCTCGCTCAGGCGGGCCTGCAGCGCCATCGCCCACGGCGCGTGGACCTGCGCGCCGAACGGGGACAGCACGCACACCCGCCAGTCCCCGATCTCGTCTCGGAACCGCTCGACCACGATCGTGCGGTCGTCGGGCAGGGCGCCGCCGGACTCGATCTGCTCGTCGAGGTACTCGAGCAGGTTGCGGGCGGCGGCCTCGTCGAGGTCGTGGACGTCGCGCAGGCGGGCCATCGCGTCGTCCCGCGGCAGCGTGCGCACGGTGCGCACGAACTCCCCCACCGCCCGACCGAGCTCGA
Organism: Acidimicrobiia bacterium; assembly: GCA_019247975.1. Classification (GTDB taxonomy): domain Bacteria; phylum Actinomycetota; class Acidimicrobiia; order Acidimicrobiales; family Iamiaceae; genus JAFBAD01. The sequence continues at coordinate 422 of JAFBAD010000195.1, read as the reverse complement.
GCGGGCGCCCGGGCCCGTCGCCGTGCCAGAACGGCATCTTCCCGGGCACCCCGGGCGCCGGCACGACGACCACGCGCTCGTGGGTGATGTCCTCGATCCGCCACGTCGACGCGCCGAGGAGGAACGTCTCGCCGACGCGGCTCTCGTAGACCATCTCCTCGTCGAGCTCACCAACACGCGTGCCGTCGGGCAGGAACACACCGAACAGGCCGCGGTCGGGGATGGTGCCGCCGCTGGTGACCGCCAGCCGCTGCGCGCCGGCCCGGGCCCGCACGGTGCCCTCGACCCGGTCCCAGACGATGCGGGGCCGCAGCTCCGCGAACTCGTCGGACGGGTAGCGCCCCGACAGGAGGTCGAGCACGGACGCCAGCACCTCGTCCGTGACGCCCTCGAAGTTGGCCGCCCGCCGCACGAGCGCGGCG
>JAFBAD010000190.1 GCA_019247975.1 Acidimicrobiia bacterium | reverse complement strand
GACCGTGTACGGCAGCTCCATCATCATGATCGCCGCCGAGCGGTGCAGCCGCACGATGTGATCGGTGAGCCGGAAGATGCCGGGGCCCTGGCTCGTCTCGTAGGCGCGCACGCCCTCGAACACGCCCATGCCGTAGTGCAGCGAGTGGGTGAGGATGTGGATGCGGGCGTTGTCCCAGTCCACCATCTCGCCGTTCATCCAGATCTTCTCGGTGGGCGTGATCGCCATCGGGTTTCCCCTCTCGTCAGAGCAGACCGGCGACGTGGTCGCCGATCGCAGTGGTGGACATGGAAGCGGTGTCGCCGGCCTTCGCACACGCGGCGCGGATGCGCTCGGCCGCGCCGGTCTCGCCGAGGAAGTCGAGGAGCATCGCGGTGCTGAGGACGGCGGCGATCGGGTTGGCGGTGCCGGTGCCGGCGATGTCGGGTGCCGAGCCGTGCACCGGTTCGAACAGCGACGGCGCGACCCGGTCGGGGTTGAGGTTGCCGGAGGCGGCGAAGCCGATGCCACCGGACACCGCGCCGCCGAGGTCGGTGAGGATGTCGCCGAAGAGGTTGTCGGTGACGACGACGTCGAAGCGGGCCGGGTCCTGCACGAAGTGGATGCACGCCGCGTCGACGTGGTTGTACGCGGTGCCGACGTCCGGGTACTCCGCGGCGACGATGTCGAAGGTCCGCTGCCACAGGTCGCCAGCGAAGGTCAGGACGTTCGTCTTGTGCACCAGCGTGAGGTGCTTGCGCTCGCGCGACCGGGCCAGCTCGAACGAGTAGCGGATGCAGCGCTCGACGCCCATCCGGGTGTTGACCGAACCCTGCGTCGCGATCTCGTGCGGGGTGCCGTGGCGCAGGAAGCCGCCCTCCCCTGCGTACGACCCCTCGGTGTTCTCCCGGATCACGATCATGTCGATGTCGCGCTCGGGCAGGACGAACGGCCGCTGGTTGATGTACTGGTCGAGGGCGAAGCGGATCGTGAGCAGCAGGCCCCGCTCGATCACTCCTGGGGGCACCCCCGGCGTGCCGACCGCCCCGAGCAGGATCGCATCGAAGCCCCGCAGCTCCTCGAGCACCTCGTCGGGCAGGATCGTGCCGTCCCGGAGGTAGCGGGCGCCGCCGAGGTCGTACTCGACGGTGTCGAGGTCGACGCCGGTCGCCCGCGCGACCTTGAGCGCCTCGGCGACGACCTCGGGGCCGATGCCGTCTCCTCCGATGACTGCGATGCGATGGGACAAGGATTCGATGCTCCTACCTGACGGAGAGAGAGCGGTGGCCGAACGGGCTCCAGAACGAGAAAACCGCCCACCTCGGTGGACGGTCGGAAGCGCACGCGGGGTTGCCGGCGTGCGCTACGGAATCGCGGCTACGGCAAGAGTCGGCGTGCTCACAGGGGACGGAGTCTAGGCGGTTCTCCGGTTCCGTGCCGTGTCGGATCGACCTGCTCCGCAGGTCCGGCTTCGCCGATCCGGGTGTCACGAGGTCAGGCTGCTCCGCCTGGCGGCTCCGCAGCGTCCCGGTAGCCTCCGTTCGATGGCAGAGACCGTCCAACTGTCTCAGGCGGCGTTCGACCGGCTGAAGACCGAGCTCGACGACCTGACGACGCGCGGCCGCATCGACATCGCCCGCAAGATCGAGGCGGCCCGCGAGCTCGGCGACCTCTCCGAGAACGGCGACTACCACGCCGCCAAGGAGGAGCAGGGGAAGATGGAGGGCCGCATCATCCACCTCACCCGCATGGTCGAGAACGCGGAGATCGTCGAGGGTGGCGACACCGGCGGCACCATCGCCGCCGGTTCGGTGGTCGGCATCCGCTACGCGGGCGACGACGACGTCGAGCAGTACCTGCTGGGCTCGATCGAGGAGCACAACTCCGAGCACGAGGTCATGTCGACCGGATCGCCCCTCGGCGAGGCCCTGATGGGGCACGTCGCGGGTGACACGGTGTCCTACGAGACGCCGACCGGCGCGGTCCTCGAGGTCGAGATCGTCTCGGTCGAAGGCTGAGCCACCCGTGCCGGCTGGGGAGCCCCGGCTTCCGCCGGGACGGCAGGTCACGCTGCCCGGGCGGGGCACGACCTTCGTGCGCGAGCTGCCCGGCCCGCCGGGCGCGCCCACCGTCCTCCTGCTCCACGGCTGGACCGCGACCGCGGACCTGAACTGGTTCGCGTCGTACCAGGCGCTCGGCCGCGAGTACCGCGTCCTCGCGCTCGACCACCGCGGCCACGGACGCGGCATCCGCACGCGCTCGCGCTTCCGGCTGGCCGACTGCGCGGACGACGCGGCCGCCCTGCTCGGCGAGCTCGGGACCGGTCCCGTCATCGCGACCGGCTACTCGATGGGCGGTCCGGTCGCGCAGCTGCTGTGGCACCGCCACCGCGAGCTCGTCTCGGGACTCGTGCTGTGCGCCACGACCGACCGGTTCTCGTCCGGCACCCGCGAGGGCCGCGCCTGGGTCGGCGGGGTGCAGGCCATGGCCCGGCTCTCGCGCCTCACGCCGGACGTCCTCCAGCGCACGCTCGCCCGCCGCGTGCTGTCGGCGCGCGTCCTCGACGACGGACCGTTCGCGGTGTGGGCTCGCAGCGAGGTCACCCGGGCGACGCCGCGCATGCTGCTCGAAGCAGGCAGCGCGATCGGCCGCTACGACGCCCGCCCGTGGATCGGTGAGGTGGACGTCCCGACCGCGATCGTCCTCACCGAGCACGACCGCGTCGTGTCGCCGTACCGGCAGCGGCGCATGGCCGAGTCCATCCCGGGCGCCCGCGTGTTCCCGGTCGCCGGGGACCACTCGGTGTGCGCCACCGACCCCCGCCGCTTCGTCCCCTCGCTCATGGCTGCGTGCCGCTACACCTCGAGGCGGGCCGCGGCCGCGACGACCAGGTCGCCGTAGCGCCGGCCCGGGCGGCGCGTGGTCCGCTCGACCGGACCGGACACGCCGATCGCCACGAACTGGCCGTCGACCAGCGCGCCGGCGCTGACGGAGGCGACCCCGGGGGCCCGCTCCTCCACGCTCTCCACCCAGCGCCGGCCGGCGGCGGGTCCCTCCCGGAGGATGGTGCCGGCCGACCCCTTGTCGAGGGGCAGGCGGGCCCCGAGGTCGACGATCGTGCGCAGCTCGTGCGGCGACTCGAGGGAGGCGACGCAGAGGCGGGCGTCGCCGTCACGGATGTAGAGCTGCACCGACTCGCCGGTCTCGTCCCGCAGGCCGGCGAGGACCGGCGCGGCCCGCTCGGCGAGCGGCCAGTGCGCGGCCGCCTCCCGCCCGAGGCCGACCAGCCGCAGCCCGAGCGCGAAGCGCCCGGCCGGATCGCGCCGCAGCAGCCCGTGCGCCTCGAGGGCGACGGCCAGCCGGTGCACGGTGGCCCGGGAGAGCCCGGTCCGCTCGACCAGGGCGGCGAGGCTGGCCGGCCCGTCCGTCGCGACCGCGTCGAGCACCGAGATCGACTTGTCGAGGACGCCGACCGCGCTTACCCTCTGTTCCACAAGTCGAGACTCTAGTCTCAGGATGTGAGATGACTGCAAAGACGCTCAGCGACAAGGTCTGGGACCGCCACGTGGTCGCGACCAGCGACGACGGCACCGACCTGCTCTACATCGACCTGCACCTCGTCCACGAGGTCACGAGCCCCCAGGCCTTCGACGGCCTCCGGCTGGCCGGCCGGGGCGTGCGCCGGCCCGAGCTCACCGTGGCCACGGCCGACCACAACGTGCCGACCGAGGGCATCGACCGGCCCGTCGAGGACCCGATCTCGGCCAAGCAGCTCGAGGTCCTCCGGGCCAACTGCGACGAGTTCGGCATCACCCACTACGGCATGGGCGACCCGCACCAGGGCATCGTCCACATCATCGGGCCAGAGCAGGGCCGCACGCTGCCGGGCATGACGATCGTGTGCGGTGACAGCCACACGTCC
>JAFBAD010000188.1 GCA_019247975.1 Acidimicrobiia bacterium | reverse complement strand
ACAGTCGGCGGTGCGCAGGTGCTTGATCTTGAACTGCACCCGCTTGTCCTGGACGTACGGGCCGGCCGCAGGCTTCGCGATCACGCCGTCGAGCCCGGCGCCCTCGAAGCGCACGAACCAGTCCTGGGCCACCGAGCGGTCACTCGTCGAGGGCGTGAGGTGGACCGGCGGCTTCACCTTCTTCAGCACCTTCTCGAGCTCGGCCCGGCGCTCCGCGAACGGGACGTCGAGCAGTGAGCGGTCGTCGAGCGCGAGGAGGTCGAAGGCGACGAAGCGGGCGGGCGTCTCCGCGGCGAGGCGGTTGACGCGCGACTCGGCCGGGTGGATGCGCTGCTGCAGCGCGTCGAAGTCGAGCCCGTCTTCGCTCGTGACGACGACCTCCCCGTCGACCACGCAGCGCTCGGGCAGCGCGGCCCGCAACGGATCGAGGAGCTCGGGGAAGTAGCGGGTGAGCGGTCGCTCGTTGCGGCTCCCCAGCTCCACCTCGTCACCGTCGCGGAAGACGATGCACCGGAACCCGTCCCACTTCGGCTCGAAGAGGAGCTCCCCTTCGGGCGCCTCGGGGATCTCGGGGATCGCCTTGGCCAGCATCGGCTTGACCGGGGGCATGACGGGGAGCTCCATCCCGTCGAGGTTAGGAAGAGCGCCGTTACTCCGTTCGCAGCGCGAGCGCCGGGCGCAGCCGGCGGACCTCCCGGGCACCCGCCGCGGCCAGGCCGTTGGCGATCGCCACCGCGGCGAGCACGAGCAGCACCAGCGTGCCGATCGGGCGGGCGAGGTCGGTGGCGACGTGCACGTCGGACGCCAGCGCGGTCCACGCCAGCCGCGCCACGATCAGGCCGAGCGGCACGCCGATGAGCGCGCCCACCACGATCGTGGCCGTCGCCATGGTCCCGACCGCGGTGCCCATCTGGCGGCGCGTGAAGCCGAACACCCGTAGCACCGCGAGGTCGTAGGCCCAGCGGCGCGAGCCGACGAGGAAGCCGTGCGCGACCGCCGCGACGCCGACGGCGGCGAGCAGCGCGGCGAGGAGCCGGGGGAGGTTCCTGAGCTGGTCGAGGTAGGAGATCGGCCCGGGCGCCTCGGATTCGACGAGCTCGCGATCGCCGGCGAGACGGGTGGCCGCGGCCTCCTTGTCCTGCACCGAGTCCGCCAGCCGGAAGTACACGACGGTCGAGTACGACTTGTCACCGACCAGCCGCTCGAACGTGTTGCCGGTGACGAGCGCGCCCGCGTCGTAGTCCTCGCCGTTCGCCGAGATCGTGAGGCCGAACCCGACGACCCGCATGACCCGCCGATGCACGGCCGGCGTGGCGATGGCGACCGGATCGCCGACCGCGACACCGAGCTGATCGGCCAGCTTCGGTCCGAGCACGATCTCGTCGGGCGCGGCGGGCGGCCGGCCGGTCAGCGTGGTCAGGCCGAGGTCGCCGCGCAGCGGGTCGAGCCCGTAGAGCGTGGTCTCCCGGCCGGCCACCGAGACCTCGTCGGTGTTGACCGCGGTGGCGGCGTCGACGTCGGGATCACGGGTGACGCGGTCGAACGTCTGGGCCCGGACGGCCTCCGGTGCCTCGATGGTCCCGTCGCCCTTCCAGCCGTAGCGGGCCGGCTCGGTCACGAGCCGCACGAGGCTGGCGGAGAACGCCACGGTCGCGACCACGGCGGTGATGGCCAGGGTCGCGGTCACGATCGGGGTGCGCATGAGGTGCGTCCGGCGTCCGACCCGTTGCTCCACCGCCATCCGCAGGCCGACCGCAACGGGCGCCGGCAGGTTGGCCCGCATGACGGGCGCGGTCAGCGCGGAGACCGGCGCCGGTGTCGTGGCGTCGGCCACGGTCGCCGCGGACACGAGGCGGGCACCACGGCGCGCACTGACGAGGACGAGCAGGGAGACGACCACGAACCAGGCGCCGCCACCGATCGCGAGCAGCGCGAGGTTCGCCTCGACCCCACGGTTCGGCTCGAAGGTGCGCGCCGCCCCGATGGGGCTCAGCGGTGATGCGGCGATCGCCAGCGCGACTGCGCCGACGGTGCCGGCAAGGACCGCGAGCTCGGGCGGACCGGCGAGCGCGAGCATGCGCTCGCGGCTCGTCATGCCGAGCGCGGCCCACACGGCGTTGTGCTCCGACCGGCGTGACGTCTCCCGCCCGAGGGCCTGGGTGAGCGTGACGAGGCCCGCGATCGCGGCGACCGCGCCGAACGCCATCATCCCGAGTGCCGCCACCCGCGAGGCAGACGTGACGTCGCCGCGCTCGCTGGCCAGGTTGACCTGGACCTGGCCGGGCCCACCCGCGCCGGCATCGCCGTCGCGATCGACGAGACGCCCCACCTCCGCCGCGAAGTGGTCACCCCCTCGCTTGCCGTCGCGCAGGCGCACGTATGCGGCGAGACCGACCGGTGGGCCACCGGCCGCGACCGCGTAGCTGCGGAACGCCGGCGACACGAAGAGCCCTGCGCCCGTGTTCCCTGCGTCGAACGGGTCGCGGATGACCCCCACCACGCGCAGGGCGACCTTGGGACCTTGCGGGTCGATCGGATCGACCTCGTTCCACCGCTCGAACTGGCCAGGCGTGATCGTCTGGAGGTGGAGCGGCGAACCGACGTCGAGATGACCCCGCTCGGCGGTCGCCTCGGTGACGAGCGCCTCGTGCGGGTCCGACGGGTCCCACATCCGGCCGCGGACGACGAGGGGATGGGCGAGGTCCTGGCTCGTCCGGTCGTAGCCGGTCATCGAGAGGTAGATGGTGCGGTCGGTGGCGTCGAGGTAGCGCGAGACCCAGACGTGGCCGAAGACGTGGTCGACGACGTCGGGGAGGTCGACGGCTCGCCGGACCACGTCCTGCGCGCGCGTCGCGCCCACGTTGGCGTCGGGATCGCCGGCGCGCTCCCGCAGCCGGTCGTAGGCGGTCACGGTCCGCTGCGCGCCCGTGAGCGCGGTGATGGCTGCGGCGCCGGTGATCGCGACGAGCACCCCGACGAAGACGAGCGACAGCAGCCCGGCCCGCAACCGGGCCCGACCGAGCATCGTCACCGACGCGGTGCGACCGCCGCCGTCCTCTCCTGCCACCGGCGCAAGGGTGGCCGAGGCCCGCACCGGCTTCAAGGCACGGCCTTCTCCGACCAACGAGCGTGGGCCTGGGCTTCGAGCGTGGGCGCCGCGCCTCCTACCCTTGGCGGCAATGGCCGACCACCCCCTCACCGAGCGTCTCGCGGAGCTCGAGAAGCGCAAGGAGCAGGCTCGCCAGCCGGGCTCGGACCGATCCGTCGACCGGCAGCACAGCCGGGGCAAGATGCTCGCTCGCGAACGGGTCGAGTACCTGCTCGACGACGGCAGCTTCCACGAGCTCGACATGCTCGCCCGCCACCGGAACCCGGACCTGCCCGAGCGCCCCTACACCGACGGCGTGATCACGGGCTGGGGCACCGTCGACGGCCGCAAGGTCTTCGTGTTCTCCCAGGACTTCACGCTGTTCGGGGGCGCGCTGGGCGAGGTGTTCGCTGAGAAGATCCACAAGCTGATGGACCTCGCGCTGAGCGTGGGCGCCCCGGTGATCGGCCTGAACGACGGCGCCGGCGCCCGCATCCAGGAAGGCCCGGTCAGCCTCGCCTCCTACGGCGGCATCTTCTACCGGAACGTCCTCGCCTCCGGCGTCACGCCGCAGATCAGCGTGATCATGGGCCCGTGCGCCGGCGGCGCGGTCTACAGCCCGGCCATGACCGACTTCATCTTCATGGTCGACCAGACCAGCTACATGTTCATCACCGGGCCCGACGTGGTGAAGACGGTGACCGGCGAGGACGTCACCCAGCAGGAGCTGGGCGGCGCCATGACCCACGCGTCGAAGTCGGGCATCGCGACCTTCATCTCGCCCGACGACAAGGCCTGCCTCGACGACGTCCGCTACCTGCTGTCGTTCCTGCCGTCGAACAACATGGAGGAGCCGCCGGCGTTCAGCTCCGGTGACGACCCGCACCGGCGCACGCCCGAGCTGCTCGACCTGATCCCGGCCTCGGCCAACCAGCCCTACGACATGCGCAAGGTCGTCGAGGCGGTCGCGGACGACGGTGAGTTCTTCGAGTACTTCTCGCACTGGGCGCAGAACATCGTGTGCGGGTTCGCGCGCCTTGGTGGCATGCCGGTCGGCATCGTCGGCAACCAGCCCATGTTCTTCGCCGGCGTCCTCGACATCGAGGCGTCGGAGAAGGCGGCGCGGTTCGTGCGCACGTGCGACTCGTTCAACATCCCGCTCATCACGTTCGTGGACGTTCCCGGCTTCCTGCCCGGCATCGACCAGGAGCACGGCGGGATCATCCGTCACGGAGCGAAGCTGCTCTACGCGTACTGCGAGGCCACCGTGCCGCGCATCCAGGTGATCACCCGCAAGGCCTACGGCGGCGCGTACGTCGTCATGAACTCGAAGTCGATCGGCGCGGACCTCGCCTACGCGTGGCCCTCGGCCGAGCTCGCGGTGATGGGCGCGTCCGGCGCGGTCGAGATCGTCTACCGCAAGGAGCTGACCGACGCAGCCGACCCCGAGGCCCGTCGCGCCGAGCTCATCGAGGAGTACACCGAGCGCTGGCTCACGCCGTACATCGCGGCCGAGCGGGGCTACATCGACGATGTCATCGACCCGACCGACACCCGCTTCAAGCTCATCGCCGGCCTGGAGCTGCTGCGCTCGAAGCGTGAGGAGCTCCCGCGGCGCAAGCACGGCAACGTCCCGCTGTGACGACGCCTGACCCGTTCGTCGTCCCCGACCCGACCGACGAGGAGGCCGCGGCGATCGTGGCCGCGATCGAGCTCGCGTGGCCGCGTCGGGTCGCGGCCGGACCGCCGTCGGCACCGCCCCGCTGGCGCTTCAGCGGCCGCTGGTGGTCCAAGCCCATCCCCGCCCGCCGCGACCGCCCCTACTGACTTCTGAAGGCAATACCGGTCGGATTCCGACCGGTATTGCCTTCGATCAGCCGGTGCAGTGGGCGTCGGCGACCTTGAGGGCCTCGTCGAGGATGGCGATGCCCTCGCGGGCGTCGTCGGCGGTGATCGTCACCGGCGGGACGACGTGGAGCCGGTTGAAGTGCGTGAACGGCCACAGGCCGCGCGAGGCGCAGGCGCCCATGAGCTCCTTCATCGGCGCCGCATCGGGACCCGACGCGTTGAACGGCACCAGCGGCTCGCGCGTGCGCCGGTCCTTCACCAGCTCGAGCGCCCAGAAGACGCCGAGCCCGCGCACCTCGCCGACCGACGGGTGCCGCTCGGCCAGGTCGTGCAGCGCGGGACCGATGACGTCGCACTCGAGCATCAGGCCGTGCTCGTTGATGCCCTCCTCCTCGAACGCCTTCATCGATGCGACGCTCGCCGCGCAGGCGAGCGGGTGCCCGCTGTAGGTCAGCCCACCGGGATAGGGGACGGTCGCGAACGTGTCGGCGATGCGCTGGCTGATGATCACGCCGCCGAGCGGCACGTAGCCGGAGTTCACGCCCTTGGCGAAGCAGATGAGGTCGGGCGCGACGTCCCAGCGGTCGATCGCGAACCACGCGCCGCACCGACCGAACCCGGACATCACCTCGTCGGCGATCATCACGATGCCGTAGCGGTCGCAGATCTCCCGCACGCCGGCCAGGTAGCCGTCCGGCGGGACGAGGATGCCGTTCGTGCCGACGACGCTCTCGAGCAGGATCGCCGCGATCGTGCCGGGGCCTTCGACCACCACCGTGTCCTCGAGGTGGCGCAGCGCGCGCTCGCACTCCTCGGCCTCGGTCTTGGCGTGGAAGGCCGACCGGTAGAGGTACGGACCCCAGAAGTGCACGACCCCGGGCACGCCGGGCTCGCTTCCCCAGCGGCGCGGCTCACCGGTCATCGTGATCGCGCCGGTCGTGCCGCCGTGGTAGCTGCGGTACGCGGTCAGCACCTTCTGGCGCTGCGTGTGCACGCGCGCCATGCGCGCCGCGTTCTCGGTGGCCTCGGCGCCGCCGTTGGTGAAGAACACCATGTCGAGGTCGCCGGGTGCGATGCCGGCGAGCATCCGGGCCAGCTCACCTCGCTTGTCGTTCGCGTGGCCGGGAGCGATCGTGCAGAGCACATCGGCTTGCTCCTTGATGGCCGCGACGACCTTCGGGTGCTGGTGGCCGATGTTGACGTTGACCATCTGCGACGAGAAGTCGAGGAAGCGGCGACCGTCGTCGGTCCAGAAGCGGCTGCCCTCCGCGCCGACGACCACCATCGGGTCGAGCGCCTTCTGCGCGGACCACGAGTGGAAGACGTGGGCGCGGTCGTCGAGGTAGGCCTGGCTCTTGTCGGTCATGGTGTCCTCTCGTCAGCGAGCGTGCGGGAAACCGAGGTCGATCTGCGACTCGGCCGGTTCGGGCCAGCGCTGGGTCACGACCTTGGAGCGGGTGTAGAAGCCGATGCCCTCGGGGCCGTACATGTGCTGGTCGCCGAAGAGGCTGTCCTTCCACCCACCGAAGCTGAACGCGGAGACCGGCACCGGGATCGGCACGTTGATGCCCACCATCCCGACCTCGACCTCGAACTGGAACCGGCGGGCGACGCCTCCGTCGCGGGTGAAGATCGCGGTGCCGTTGCCGTACGGGTTCGCGTTGATGAGCGCGAGGCCCTCGTCGTAGGACGGCACCCGCAGCACCATCAGGACCGGTCCGAAGATCTCGTCGCGATAGCAGGCCATCTCGGGCGAGACGTGGTCGACGAGGCTCGGCCTGAGGAAGAACCCGTCGGACGGCGCGCCGTCGCGGCCGTCGACCACGACGGTCGCGCCCTCGCCGGGCGCGTCGGCGATGTAGCCGGCGACGCGATCGCGGTGCTCCCCGGTGACGAGCGGGCCCATCTCGCTGTCGGGCTCGGCGCCCGGGCCGACCACGACGCCGGGGATCCGGTCGCGGATGCGGCCGACGAGGTCGTCGGCGACGGCGTCGACCGCCAGCACCACCGACACGGCCATGCAGCGCTCGCCGGCGGAGCCGTACGCCGCGGACACGGCCGCGTCGGCCGCCATGTCGAGGTCAGCGTCGCCGAGCACGAGCATGTGGTTCTTCGCACCACCGAGCGCCTGCACCCGCTTGCCGTGGTGGGTGGCTGTCTCGTAGATGTGCCGCGCGATCGGCGTCGAGCCGACGAAGCTCACCGCCTCGATGTCGGGGTGCTCGAGGATGCGCTCCACGGCCTCACGGTCGCCGTTGACGACGTTGAAGCAGCCGGCCGGCAGGCCCGCCTGGCTGAGGAGCTCGGCCAGGAACAGCGCGGCGGACGGGTCCTTCTCCGACGGCTTGAGCACGAAGGTGTTGCCGCACGCGAGCGCGTTGGGGAACATCCAGAGCGGGACCATCGCCGGGAAGTTGAACGGCGTGATGCCGGCCACCACGCCGAGGGGCTGGCGCAGCTGGTACACGTCGATGCCGGTCGAGGCCTGCTCGGCGTGGCCGCCCTTCAGCAGGTGCGGGACGCCACACGCGAACTCGATGTTCTCGAGCCCGCGCGACACCTCACCGATCGCGTCCGAGAGGACCTTGCCGTGCTCGGCGGTGATCAGCGACGCGATCTCCTTGCGGTTCGCGTCGACCAGCTCGCGCATCCGGAACATGACCTCCGCCCGCCGCGACAGGTTCGTCGCCCGCCACGCCGGGAAGGCCGCCTTCGCGACGGCCACCGCGGCATCGACCTCGGCGGCCGATGCGAACGCGACCTCGGCCTGCTGCGTGCCGCTCGCCGGGTTCCACACCGGACCGGTCCGACCGGACGCGCCCTCGACGATGCGGCCGTCGATCCAGTGGTTGATGTGCTTCATCAGGTCTCCAGGCGCCGGGCCTACGTGTGGGCAACCGCCAGTATCGTCGGCAGACTGGTCCGATGCCTCCGGCCCGTCGTCTCGTGCTGGCGTCGGGATCACCCGCACGGCTCGCGCTGCTCCGAGCCGCTGGCTTCGCACCGGAGGTCATCGTCAGCGGTGTCGACGAGGTGGCCGTGGCCGCCTGCTCGAGCCGGGTCGAGGAGGTGCCGGAGCTGGTCGAGCGACTGGCGCGCGCCAAGGCCGAGGCGGTGGCCGAGCGACCCGAGGCCGAGGGTGCGCTGATCATCGGCTGCGACTCCCTCTTCGAGCTGGACGGCGAGGTCCGCGGCAAGCCGCTGTCGGCCGAGAACGCGGCCGCTCGCATCCGGGACCAGCGGGGGCGCACCGGCGTGCTGCACACCGGCCACTGCCTCGTCGACCAGGAGAGCGGTCAGACGGTGAGCGCGGTCCGCTCGACCGAGGTCACCTTCGGTCCGATGACCGACGAGGAGGTCGACGCCTACGTCGCCACCGGCGAGCCCCTCGAGGTGGCCGGTGCGTTCACGCTCGACGGCCGGGCTGCGGTATTCGTGGACGGCATCGACGGCGACCCGTCCAACGTGATCGGCCTGTCGCTGCCCGAGCTGCGCCTGCTGCTCGACGAGATCGGCGTCCCGGTGATCTCGCTCTGGACATGAGCCGATGACGCTGCGCATCGGACCGATCGAGGTCGACCCGCCGGTCGTGCTGGCCCCGATGGCCGGGGTGACGAACGCGCCGTTCCGACGTCTTTGCCGGCGCTTCGGGGGCGGGCTCTACGTCAGCGAGATGGTGCTCGCCCGCGCCTACCTCGAGGGGAACGAGCGCACCGCGCAGATGGTCGCGTTTGGCGACGACGAGCGACCGCGCAGCCTGCAGCTCTACGGCGTCGATCCGGCCGACGTGGGTGAAGCCGTGGCCCGGCTCACCGCGCTCGACGGCGTCGACCACATCGACCTCAACTTCGGCTGCCCGGCCGCCAAGGTCACCCGCAAGGGAGGCGGCGCCGCGATCCCGGCGCGGCCGGCGCTGCTCGCGGCGATCGTGCGGGCCGCGGTGCAGGCGGCCACGCCCGCGCTGGTGCCGGTCACGGTGAAGTTCCGGGTCGGGATCGACGAGTCGCTCTCCACCTTCCTCACGACCGGGCGCATCGCCGAGGACGAAGGAGCGGCAGCCGTCGCGCTCCACGCCCGCACCGCGGAGCAGCACTACGCAGGCTCGGCCGACTGGTCCGCGATCGCTGCGTTGAAGGAGCACGTGCGCTCGATCCCGGTGCTCGGCAACGGCGACGTGTTCGAGGGACACGACGGGCCCCGCATGCTGGCCGAGACCGGATGCGACGGCATCGTCGTCGGCCGGGGGTGCCTCGGCCGGCCGTGGCTCTTCCGGGACCTCGCCTGCGCGTTCGCCGGTCGACCCGTGCCCCCGCCACCGCTCCTCGGCGAGGTCCTGGCCGTGCTGACCGACCACGCGCGGATGCTGGTCGACTGGTTCGGCGAGCACCGCGGCTGCCGGGAGCTGCGCAAGCACACCGGCTGGTACCTCAAGGGCTACGCAGTCGGCCCCGAGGCCCGCCGCTCGCTCGCCTCGGTGTCGTCGATCGACGAGCTCGACGCGCTGCTCGCCTCGCTGCCGCCGGACCTGGCCCCCGAGCCGGGCGTCGGCCGCATGGTCCGGGGCCACTCGAACGGTCCCCGCCGGGTGGTGCTGCCCGCCGGCTGGCTCGATCACCCCGACGACGCGGCCCCGCCCGTCGGAGCCGACGTGCTCGTGTCGGGGGGCTGAACGTCCACGCGGCGCGCGGTACGTCCGTATCCGGCATTATGGGTCGGCGGGTGGATCTCTGGTGGGGGGGACATATGTACGACCCGTCGCGTGGGTACCCGACGATCGTGCCGTATCTGACATATCCGGATGTCGAGGACGCCGTCCGCTGGCTCGTCCACGTGTTCGGCTTCCGGGAGATCCTCCGGCTCACGCCGGCGGCTCGCGTGCGCCATGCCGAGCTGCGCCTGGGCACCTGCGTCGTGACCCTGGGGACGGCCGGGGACCGCTTCGGCGCGGTGTCGAGCATCACGCAGGTCTTCGTCGACGACGTGGACCAGGTGTGCAACCGGGCCGTCGCAGCCGGGGGCACGGTGGTGGAGCAGGCGGTCGACGAGCCGTGGGGCCTGCGCCAGGCGGTGCTGTCCGATCCGAGCGGCCTGCACTGGGAGGTGTGCCAGCACCTGCGCCACGTCCCGCCCGAGGAGTGGGGGGCCGAGCTGATCGAGCCCTTCCCGCTGACCTCGGACCCCGACGGGGCGTCGATCGTCCGCCGATAGCCTGCGGGCCGTGACGGCGGAGCTCACGACGGTGGGCACCGACGAGGCGGTCGTGCACGACGGCTCGGAGGTCCACCGCCACACCGGGTTGCAGCCCGGCACGGACCACGAGATCGAGGGCTTCCGATTCCGCACGCTGCCCGAGCCCGGCCCGCGGTTGGCGACGTTCGCGACCGTGAACGACGTCCACTTCGGCGAGACCGTCTGCGGGCTCGTCGACGGGCACCCCGAGGTCGGGCCCGTGTTCCAGGTCCCGGCCGGGGCCGACCCCTACCCGGAGGTGATGAACCGCGGCGCGGTGGCCGAGATCGGTGACCTCGATCCGCAGCTCGTCGTGGTGAAGGGCGACCTCACCTCCGGGGGCACCATGGCCGAGTACGAGGAGTTCACGCGGGTCTACGGCGATGCGTTCGGTGAACGGCTGCTCCACGTGCGCGGCAACCACGAGTCATGGCACTCGCTCGCGGTCGCGGACCAGCCGCTGCAGGTCGCCGACCTGCCCGGCGCGCGGCTCGTCCTGCTCGACACGTCGGTCGACGGTGCGGAGAACGGTGCGGTCCGACCTGCGCAGCTCGAGGAGCTCGACGACATCGCCGCGACGAGCGACCGCCCGGTCCTCGTGTTCGGGCACCACCACGCTTGGAACCCGGACTCGGCCGAGCGGCCGGAGCGCTACTTCGGCATCGTCCCCGACGACTCCGAGCGGCTCGTCGAGCTCGTCGCCCGCCGCCCTGCGATCGTCGGCTACTTCGCCGGCCACACGCACCGCAACCGCGTCCGCTACTTCGACGCGACCGGTCGGGTGCCGTGGGTCGAGGTCGCGTGCGTCAAGGACTACCCGGGCGCATGGGCCGAGTACCGCGTGCACGAGGGCGGCGTCCTGCAGATCGTGCACCGCATCTCGACGCCGGACGCGCTCGCCTGGACCGAGCAGACCCGCGAGATGTTCCACGGGCTGTACGCGAGCTACGCCTTCGGCGCGCTCGAAGACCGCTGCTTCGCGATCGGTCTTCGCTAGTCGTCGAGGACGGTGGCGACCTCGATGCGATCCTGTCGCCAGTCGCGCGCCGCGGTGAGGGCACGCTGCGCCTGCTCGATGATCTGACCGGAGTCGAAGGCGTGCGCCGGGTAGCAGGCGACGCCGGCCCACATCGTGAGGTCGCGGTGCTGGTCGGCCATCCGGCGACGCACCCGCTCGACGGTCCAGACCGCGCCGTTCTCGGGGGTGTCCTCGAGCACCATCGCGAAGCGGCCGTCCTCGAGCCGGCAGGCGGTGTCGGCCTCGCGCAGCGTCTCCATGAGGCAGCCGGCGATGATCCGGGGGTCCGCCGGGTGGCCGACGCCCTCGGCGACCCGCTCGGCCACCTCGAGGAGCACGATCGTCAGCGGCCGCAGCCCACGGCGGGCCGCAGACAGGCGCTTCTCGGTCGTCACGAGGAAGAACCGCTCGTTGAAGAGCCCGGTGTCCTCGTCGATCATGCCGGCCAGGTCGTCGATGCTGAACTCGGACGACGCGGTGGTCCGCTCGTTGCGGGCGGCGGTGAGCCGTGCGTTGATCGCCTCGGCCTCGAAGCGGGCGGCCCGGGCCGCCATGACCTGCGATTCCAGGGCCAGGCGGGTGGCCTCGGCCTCGCCCTCCTCGACCTTGTCGGAGGTCTTGCGCAGCCGCTCGTTGATCCTGAGCGTGCAGACGCCGGACACGAGGGCCAGCACGCCGGCCAGAGCGACGAGCCAGATGTTGTCGACCGCCAGCCCGAGGATCGCGAAGACCAGTCCTCCGGCCCCGGAGATGAAGCCGGGCAGTGCTCCTCGGTCGATCACCCCCACAGGATCGGCCGGTGGCCGGTGGGATTCAAGCTTCCCACCTGATGACGAAGGGTCAGTCAGCGACCGGTGCGACCACGATCGTCCGAGGTCCCCGGCTCCTGGCGTCCTGCAGGGCCCGGGTCGACGCGGCGAACAGCTCCGAGGCGTCGATGGCGTGGGCGGGGTAGCAGGCGACGCCGGCGGTGGCGACGAGCGACGGCTGCTCCTTGTCCAGCAGGTCGATGAAGCGCTGGGCGACCACCACGCACCCCTCAACCGGCGTGAACTCGAGCAGCATCGCGAACCGGTCGTCGTCGAGGCCCGCAGCGATGTCGGAGTCGCGGAGCGCGCGGTGCACGGCGAGCCCGAGCGCGCCCAGGTCGACCTCCGACGTGCTCGGGTCGTTGCTCGGCAGCGGCGTGGCTCCGGCTTCGTGCAGGTGACGACCGTCGGCCGAGTCGACCTGCACGAGCACCAACCCGAGCTGCTTCAGCGACCGGCGCGCGGTCGCGATGCGCGTCGGCAGCACGGCTCGCAGGAAGGCCTCGCTGAAGAGACCGGTTGCTGGATCCTCGATGGGGGCGCCCTCGCCAACCGCCATCATCGACGTCTTTCGACGGCCGGGTAGGCGAATGAGGGCCGGCCGACGACCATCCCGTGAATGTAGAGGGCGTTCAGTGACCCATCGTGGATGACGCTCACGTACCTGTCCCCGCGAGGTCGAGGATCTCGCCCATGATCTTCGCGAGCTCGAAGTCCTTCGGGGTGTAGACCGCGGCGACGCCGGCGGCCGCCAGCCGCGGTCGATCCTCCTCGGGGATGATGCCGCCGGCGACGACCGGTGCCTCGACGCCCTCGGCGCGCAGCAGTCGGACGACCTCCGGGACGATCTCGAGGTGGCTGCCCGAGAGGATGGACAGACCGACCACGTCGACGTCCTCGTCCCGCGCGACCGCGGCGATCTCCTCCGGCGTCAGCCGGATGCCCTGGTACACGACCTCCATGCCCGCGTCGCGTGCGGCGACCGCGATCTGCTCGGCGCCGTTGGAGTGGCCGTCGAGGCCGGGCTTGGCGACGAGCAGCCGGGGCGGTCCGCCCGGCCGCTGCTTGACCCGCTCGGCGACGTCGCGCAGGCGGTCGAAGCCGCCCGCCGCACCGGCCGCCGCGGCGACACCGGTCGGCGCGCGGTACTCGCCGAACTCCTCGCGCAGCACCTCGGCCCACTCACCGGTCGTGCCGCCCGCGTGCGCGAGGTCGATCGTCGCCGGCATGACGTTCTCACCGGAGCGGGCGACGCGACGCAGCTCCTCGAGGCTGCGCTTCACCGCGTCGTTGTCGCGGTTCGAGCGCCACTCGACCACGTCGGCGACGAGCTCACGCTCGCGCTCGGGATCGACCCGGAGGATGTTGTCCTCGCCGCCGAGCGGCGAGTCGGCGGTCTCGGTGTACGAGTTGACGCCGACCACGGTGAGCTCGCCGGTCTCGATGCGACGAACGCGCTCGGCGTTGCTCCGCACGAGCCGTCCCTTGAGCTCGTCGATGGCCTCGAACGCGCCACCGAGCTCGAGCACCTCGTCGAGCTCGGCCTGCGCGGCCTCCTCGAGCTCCGCGGTCTTCGCCTCGACCACCTTCGAGCCGTCGAGGATGTCCTCGTACTCGAGGAGGTCGGTCTCGTACGCGAGCACCTGCTGGATGCGCAGCGACCACTGCTGGTCCCACGGCCGCGGCAGGCCGAGCGCCTCGTTCCACGCCGGCAGCTGGATCGAGCGGGCGCGGGCCCGCTTCGACAGGGTGACGCCCAGCGCCTCGAGCACGATGCGGGGCACGTTGTTCTCGGGCTGCGCCTCGGTGAGCCCGAGGCTGTTGACCTGCACGCCGTAGCGGAACCGGCGGGCCTTCGGCTCGGTCACGCCGTAGCGCTCGAGGCAGATGCGATCCCACATCGAGGTGAACGCGCGCATCTTGCACGTCTCCTCGACGAAGCGGATGCCCGAGTTCACGAAGAAGCTGATCGACGCGACGACGTTCGTCATGCGGTCCTCGGGCACCTGGCCCGACTCCTGCACCGCGTCGAGCACACCGATGGCGGTGGCGAGCGAGTACGCGATCTCCTGCACGGGCGTCGCTCCCGCCTCCTGCAGGTGGTAGCTGCACACGTTCATCGGGTTCCAGTGCGGCACCCACTCCTGGCAGAACGCGAACATGTCGACGATCAGCCGGCGGCTGGGCAGCGGCGGATAGATGTACGTGCCCCTCGACAGGTACTCCTTGACGATGTCGTTCTGGGTGGTGCCTCGCAGGTCGCGCGTCGCCACCCCCTGACGCTCCGCGTTCGCGACGTAGAGGCCGAGCAGCCACGCCGCGGTCGCGTTGATCGTCATCGACGTGTTCATCTCGCCGACAGGTATGCCGTCGAGCAGCGTCTCCATGTGGCCAAGGTGGACGACCGGCACGCCGACCTTGCCGACCTCACCCCGGGCGAGCGGCGAGTCCGGGTCGTACCCCGTCTGCGTGGGCAGGTCGAACGCGATCGACAGCCCTGTCTGCCCCTTCGCGAGGTTCGTCCGGTACAGCTCGTTGGACGCCCGGGCAGACGAGTGCCCCGAGTAGGTGCGCATCATCCACGGGCGGTCTCGCCCGTCTCCGGCCATCGGACCATTCTCGGTCGCGCCGAGGGTGTCGCGCCACCTGCCGGCCGGTCACGCAGCGTGAGCATTCCTGGAGCTATGGGTGGGAATGGGATAATTCCGGCGCCCACCAGACCCGCGTCGGGGCGCTGACCGCCGCGGCGAGGTCCTCCAGGTAGGTCGCACGAGGGATGGCGATCGCGCCGAGCGACGCGAGGTGGGGCGTGAGCCACTGGACGTCGAGCAGCCGGGCCCCGGCGGCGCAGAGGCGCTCGACCAGGCCGGCGAGCGCGACCTTGGACGCGTCCCGCTCGCGGTGGAACATCGACTCGCCGGCGAAGAACCCGCCGATCGCGACGCCGTAGAGCCCGCCCACGAGGTCACCTTCGGGGCTCCACGCCTCGACGCTGTGGACCCAGCGCAGCTCGTGCAACCGCCGGTAACCGGCCACGATGTCGGCGTCGATCCAGCCACCGGAGCGGGACGGATCGGCGCAACCACGCACCACCTCCTCGAACGCCGCGTCGACCGTGACCTCGTAGCGGCGGAGGGAGCGGCGCAGCGACCGGCTGACCCGCAGCCCGTCGAGCGGGAGCACGCCGCGCGGGTCGGGCGACCACCAGCCGAGCCGGCCCCTGCGCCCGAGGGGCATCGGGAAGAGCCCGTTGCGGTAGGCGTGCAGGATCGTGCCCGGCTCCAGGTCGGCACCGACACCGACGATGCCGTCGCCATCCGCAGTGGCGGCCGGCGGGAGCTCCCACACGCTCGCCGGCGGTTCGACCGGCGCGTACGGATCGGGCGGGCCGGCCGTCATCGGGGGTGCGTCACCGAGGCGGCGGGATCCCGAGCGACGTGGCCACCTCCAGGCCGAGCCGTCGCGTCACCCACCGGTTCAGCACCGCGCCGGCCACCCCGCCGATGAGCAGCGGCGTGAACGACAGCGCGTTCTTGCCGGCCCGCCGGAGCAACCGCCGCCGGAGGTGGCTGATCAGCTGGTCGCGCCCCGACCGCCCGAGCAGACCGGCGGCCGCCCCGGCGATGGGCGCCGTCGCGCCGGCCCCTGCGGCCTGGGCGAGGAGCACCACGTCGTCCCTCCGGACGCCGCGGCTCTCGGCCCACGACCGGGCGATCAACGACGCCTTGTCCCCGAACGACTTCGGCAGCGCGATGCCGGCCGCTTCGTGGAGCTCACCTACCAGCTTCATCTCGACCGCGACCACGACGAGCGTCTCCACCACCAGCTCGATCGGCAAGGTGCCCCACGTCGCGGGCATCGCCTCCGACGCGGCGGCGAGCGCGCCGGTGGCCGCGCCGGCCATCGCGCTCGTGAGCGACGCGTTGCGGATCAGCACCCGGGCGAGCAGTGGCCCGGCGAGCCCGTCGTGGTGCTCGCGCAGCGTCGCGAGGTCGCGCACGTTCAGGTGGCCGGCGAGCTCGAGCGCGACCTCGGCCAGCCACTGCCCGGAGGTGACCGCCTTCGCTCCGGCCTCGCGGGCCGATCTCGCTGCGAGCCCCACGATCTGGCGCAGCTGGGTCTCGTCTTCGGCGTCGGCCGCACCGGCCAGCGCCCGGGCCAGCTCGGTGTGGCCGGTGGAGTCAGTCACCCCACCAGTCTGGAGCGTCTAGTAGTCGAAGAAACCCTTGCCGGACTTCCGGCCGAGGTGGCCGGCGGCGACCTTGCGGCGGAGCGCCGGTGCGGCGGCGTAGTTCGGGTCGCGGAACTCCTCGTACAGCGCGTCGAGGATGGCGAGCGAGGTGTCCAGCCCGACGAGGTCGAGCAGCGCGAGCGGCCCCATCGGGAAGTTGCAGCCGCCCTTCATCGCCTCGTCGATGTGATCGCGCGACGCGGTCTGGTTCTCGAGCATCTTCACCGCGTTGTTGAGGTACGGGAAGAGCAGCGCGTTGACGATGAAGCCGGCGCGGTCCTTGACCTCGACCGGACCCTTGCCGCACGTCGTGGCGAACGCGGTGACCGCCTCGATGGTCGCATCGGAGGCCGTGAGCGGCCGGACCACCTCGACGAGCGACATCATCGGAGCAGGGTTGAAGAAGTGGACGCCGCACACCCGCTCGGGGCGCTCGGTTACCACCGCCATCTCGACGACGGGGAGCGTGGAGGTGTTCGTGGCGAGGATCGCCTCGTCCTTGACCAGCAGATCGAGCTCCTTGAAGAGCTCCTTCTTCACCTCGAGGTCTTCGACGACCGACTCGATCACCAGGTCGCAGTCCCGCAGCGCGTGCAGGTCGTGGGTCGCGCTGACCCGGCCGAGGGTCGCGGTCTTGTCGTCCTCGCTCAGCTTCCCGCGGTCGACCTGCTTCGAGAGCGACTTGGTCAGGCCGGCGACCATCGCGTCGGCGGTCTCCTGCTTGCGGGAGCGGAGCACCACCTCGTGGCCGGCCTTGGCCGCTACCTCGGCGATCCCCGACCCCATGATCCCCGATCCGATGATCCCCACACGCTCGATCGTCATGGGCGGTCAAGCTACCGGCGGGTAACGAGCTGCTCCAAGAGCGTGAATAAGGTGCTGCGGATGCCTGGACCGCTCGCGCTCGTCGGAGGTGGTGAGTTCGCCGAGGG
>JAFBAD010000130.1 GCA_019247975.1 Acidimicrobiia bacterium | reverse complement strand
CGGGATCTGCGAGAACCCGGCCGCCTGCCCCTCGGCCAGGATCTTGCGGGCGTCGTCGCGCCGGCCGACCGCCTCGCAGGTGATCGCGTATGCGGTGCGCAAGGGTGAGGCGGTCGGTGCGTCCTTCGAGATCTGCTCCACCACCGGCAGCAGCTCGTCGTGGCGACCGCCGAAGCTCGCGATCGAGAAGAACCCGACGGAGAACACCGTGAAGGCATCCGGCTCGCCGATCTGCGAGCCCAGGTCGAGGTTCTCACCGGCGATGCGCTCGGCGTCGTCGAGCCGCGCGGCCATCGTGGCCTCGAACGTCTCGTAGATGCCCAGGGTCCAGCGCATGCGAGGCGCACCGATCTCGGACGCGATCCGGCGCAGGGTCGCGAGGCTCCGCGCCGCGGCGACGGGGTCGGCCAGCTCGACGGCCACCGTGTAGGCGGCGACGTGGGTGGAGAACTCGAGCAGCGGGTCGCCGGACGACGCCGCAGCCTCGGTCGCCCGTGCCGCGACATCGGCCCGCAGCGCCGACGATCCGGGCGCCCAGACCGCGTAGAGCACGGACGCCGCGATGGCCGGGAGCAGCGTCGGATCCGAGCTGGCCGTCGCGAGATCGAGCGCCCGCCGGGCCACGTCCTCACGCAGCTGCGCGCGCGGGGTGTGGACCAGGGTCTGCGCGAACAACGCCAGGAGTCGTGCGTAGGTGGCGGTGTCGTGCGCGTCGGCGACCTCCACCGCCGCCTCGACGATCTCCAGTTGCTGCGGTGCGAACGTCCCGACCTGCATGAAGCCCCGGTCGGTCGCCAGCGCCGCGCGAGCGAGGAGCTGAGGAAGGCCGTGCTGCGCCGCCAGGGACGCACCCTCCTGCAACGTGGCGTAGGCGTCCGGGTCTCCGGCGCGGTGCAGCGCCTCGCCCAGCCGCACGATCAGGTCGGCCCGTTCCTGATCAGGTCGGCCGAGCGTGCTGCAGTGCTCGAGGGCGCGGCGGTACCAGGTCGCCGCCTCGCTCGGCGCCAGGTGGCCGAGCGCGTGGTCGCCGGCCGTGGTCGTCCACCGAATCGCCTCGGGCAGCAGACCCGCCTGGGCGCAGTGGCGGGCGAGCTGCACCACGGTCTTCTGCGGGATGTCGGCGCCGCCGTCGAGCACATGTGCCGCGCGCTCGTGCAAGCTCCGGCGGCGCAGCGGCGGCAGCTCGGTGTAGAGCGCGCCGGCGACGAGCGCGTGGGTGAATCGCATCGCCCCGCCTGTCGGGTCGACGGTCACGAGCAGGCCCGAGGTGTGGGCGAGGTCGAGGGCGCGGTCGACGACCGCGGGTTCGGTGTCGACGATGGCCATGAGGACGTCGCGGTCGAGGTCGGTACCGAGGACCGAGGCGGTCGACAGCACCTCGGCGAGCTCGGGACCGAGCGCCGAGACGCGGCTCCACACGACGTCGCGCAGGCTGGTCGGGATCGAGCCGGTCGCGTCGTCGCGGAGGCGGACGCGGCCGGCTTCCCGTGCGATGAGACCGGACTCGGCCCAGTGCCGGACGAGCTGGGTGGCGTACAGGGGGTTGCCCGCCGAGTCGTCCCGCAGACGGCCGGCCACCTCACCCGCGTCCGCCGTCGTGCCCGCCTCGAGGGCCACGAGGTCCGCGAGATCCGCGTCGTCGAACCCTCGCAGCGTGATGCGCTCCGCGTCGTTCCGCTCGAGGTCGGCGAGCACCCGCCGCAGGTCGTCGGTGACGTGCTCGGCGCCGTCCCGGAAGCTGACGACGAGCAACACGGGCGCATCGACCAGCCCCCGGGCGAGGTGACCGAGCAACGACAGCGCGGTCGGTTCCGCCCAGTGCAGGTCGTCGAGCATCAGGACGAGGACGTCTCGGCCGGCGATCCGGCGCAGCAGGTCGGTGACCGCGTCGAAGAGCATGAAGCGCTCGGTCACATCGTCGGCCGACGTCGGGTCGGGAGCATCGATCCGGGCTGCGAGTTGCGGCGCGATGCGCAGCAGGGCGCCGCCGTGACGGGCGACGTGGGACTCGAGCAGCGACGTCGACACCTGTTCGACGCACCAGCCGACGAGGCTGCGGAACGGCTGCAGCGGGACGGCTGCGCCCTCGTCACAGCGCGCGTAGAGGAGCCTGGCGCCGCCTCCGTCGCCGCCGGTGAGCGCGCTGAGGAGGGTGCTCTTGCCGATGCCGGCCTCGCCGCCGAGCAGGACCGTCTGCAGACCGGACGACCGGGCCCGATCGAGGCGTTCGATCAGCCGCCGTCGCTCCCAGTTCCGCCCGATCAGGCGGTCCGGTGGCGTCAGCGCGGGCGGGAGCGGCAGCTGCACCGCGCCCGTCTCTCCGCTGGTCGCGATGCGCTGCTCGATCGCCCGGAGCTCGGCGGAGGGCTCGGTACCGACGGACTCGACGAGCAACCGGCGGTACTGCTGGAAGGCGCGAAGGGCCTCGGCCTGCCGCCCCTCGGCGGCGAGCGCCTCCATCAACAGGCCGCGGGCCCGGTCGCGCAGGGGATGGTGCGTGATGTGGACCTCGAGCAGGGCGATCGCGTCGGACCACCGTGACGCGGCGATGAGCGCGGCGGCGAGATCCTCCGACGCCGATGCGTGGAGCTCGGTGAGCCGCGCCGCTTCACCGGCCGCCCATTCCTCGTCCGCGAACTCCTCGAGGGCGGGGCCGCACCAGTGGCCGAGCGCGTGCTCGATCGCCTCGACCGTGCCCCGGCTCGCCACCTGGCCCAGCGCACGGGAGAACAGGTCGGCATCGACGTCGGCGTCGAGCCGGTACCCCGTCGCCGCGGTCGACAGCCGATCGGTGCCGAGCAGCTTGCGCAGGCGCGACACCTGGGTGCGCACGGCACCCGCGGAGAGGCCGAGCGTCTCCGCCAGCCACTCGCCGCGCAGCGACACACGGGTGTGCAGGGCGAGCACGGCGAGCAGTCGACGTTGACTGATGCTCGGCACGTCGACCACCCGCCCCGACGTCATCACGACCTGCACCGGGCCGAGCACCCGGATCAAGGCGACACCGTCGGGTGGGCCCGGCACCGGCGAATTGTCGCATGTGGGGGCCGGATGTGGGCCGCCGGGTCGCAGGTGACACGCAGGTGAGATGGGCGTGCCGCAGGGTGGCGCCATGTTCGTCGCCGTCATCCACCGCGTCCACGATCCCGACGGCCTGCGCGCGGCTGTCGGGGAGGGCCGCGCGGCCGACCTGATCGAGCCGGTCACGCCCGCCTTCCGTGCGACCTCCCGTGACCTCCGTATCGTCATCTGCGTGTGGGAAGGCGAGTCGGTGATCGCGGTGCGTGACGTCGTCGAGCGCTCGGTCGGATCGTTCGCCGACACCGAGTACTACGAGGTCCAGGTCACCTGATCTCTGAAGGCAACACCGGTCGGATCCCGACCGGTATTGCCTTCAGAATCAACGGCCACGAAGTGGTACGGGGCGCGACGTGGTCAGATGAGGCCGGTGACTGACCGGGGCTTCGATCTGCTGGACCACGCCCTTGGTCGGCCGCTCGGGTACCCGGGGACGCCACCCCGCACGTCCGGCCTCCTCGTCGACGACGTCTTCCACGAGGTGCCTGCGGCGCCCGACGGACGCGTGCTCGACCACATGGTGCGCGAGGCCGGCGTGGCGACGCTCGACCGCCGATCCGCCGTCCTCGCCATCGGCTCCAACGCGTCGCCCGCCCAGCTGCGCGCGAAGTTCACGACCCACCGCGTGTCGGCGGTGGTGCCGATGACCGTGGTCACCGTCGCAGGTCTCGGTCGTGCGCACTCGGCGCACGTGAGCGCCGCCGGCTACGTGCCCATGACGCCGATCCGCGTTGCTGGGAGCCGGTCGCAGGCCTTCGTCCTGTGGGTCGATGCCGCGCAGCTCGACGCGCTCGACCGGACCGAGCCGAACTACGAGCGTCGGGCCCTGGCCGGTGCGCTCGAGGTGACGCTGGAGTCGAACGAACGACTGCACGACGTCGCGCTCTACGTGAGCCGGTGGGGGCATCTCCTGGCCGCCGACGGGTCCCCGTTGCAGCCCGACCGGCCACCGTCGCAGACCCGCCTGATCGAAGGGCTCCTCAGCCGGTCGGGGGAGCTGCGCGACCTCGCCGGTCCGACGCCGGCCGACTTCGTGTCCCGCGCCGCGGCGTCACGGGAGCTCCGGGACGAGATCCGCCGTTGCTTCGCACGCAGCGGCTGGGTGTCGAAGGGGTCAGATCGGTCGACGGATGTGGGCCGGTGAGGGCGAGTCGAGGTCGACGGTCGTCCCGTCGGGTTCGAGACCGCTCTCGGGGTGCTCCACCCTCGCGAGGATGACGACACTCGCGAGCATCGCGGCCAGCGAGAGCACGGCCGCCAACCGCTGCATCGGGTCGGCGGGCGAGACGTTCTCACCGAGCAGCGCGACGCCGAGCACGACGCCGGCCAGCGGTTGCAGGACCTGCTCGGCACCGACCGCGGCGGCGAGCGCGCCGGTCTGGAACGCGCTCTGGGCGAGGAGCAGGCCACCGATGGACGAGACCGCCAGGCCGTAGGGCTCCCAGTGCGGGACCCAGGCGAGCGGACCCTGTCCGAGGTAGTGGACGAAGGCCTTGGTGAGGACCGCGCTGACGCCGAACGCGCAGCCGGCGCCGGCCGACAGCAACGCCGCCCGCCGCGCGCCGGTCTGCGTGGCCGCCACCGCCACGCAGATCCCGATGAACGCCACGATCCCGGGCGCGGCCCGCACCCAGTCGCCGACGGCGGCGACCGAGTGACCACCGCTCGGCGACACCTGGTACAGGAAGAGCGACATGCTTCCCGCGAGGAGGCAGGCCGCGACCCAACCGGCGGTCGACACGCGCCGCCCGTGGATCGCCCAGCCGAACAGCAGGGAGAACACGAGAGCCGTCGCGAGGATGGGCTCGACCAGCACGAGCGCGCCGGCGCCGAGCGCGGCCGCCTCGAACACGTAGCCGCCGACGTCCGCCCCGATGCCGACCAGCCAGCGCGGCCGGCGGATCAACTTCGTCAGCAGACCGACCTTGAGCGAGTCCTCGTCGGCGATCTGCTGAGCCTCGTGCTGCTGCAGCACGTTGCTCAACGCGTAGCAGAGGGCGGCCGCCAGGGCGCTGGCAACGGCGATCGCGATGCTGACCGTCACTCGATCCAGTCTCGCCGCTCGCGCGCCGATTGCGACCGCCACCGGTACTACCCGGCCGTGGCCAGCGTGCCCCCGAAAACTGTCAGGCCCCCTTCGTACGATTGTTCGTATGCGGCTGGGGAGCTCGGAGTGGGTGGTGGTCGACGGGTTCGTCGCTTCTGAACGGGCGCTCCGCGAAGCCGGCTCCGCGGTGCCGCCGGCCGGGTTGTCGCCGGCGGGTGCCGATCAGGCTCTGTCGTGTCTGATCGCGATCGAGAAGCTGGCTGCGGGTCTGCGGGTGGTGATGGCCGGCCAAGCCGCCCGAACCGGGTCATGGCGCATCCGCGGTGCCCGCTCGCCGGAGGAGGATCTGGCCAAGCGGACCGGGACCAGTGTCGGCAAGGCCAAACACACCCTGAAGACCTCCAA
>JAFBAD010000253.1 GCA_019247975.1 Acidimicrobiia bacterium | reverse complement strand
GCCCATCCGCTCCGCGGCCTCGCGACGGAAGCGCACGGCACGCGCCTCGGCGTCGGTGTCGAAGGTCGGGATGACCTTGTTGCCGAGCAGCTCGACCGATTCCTCGACGACCTCGTAGGGGTACGTGCTGCCGGTCGGGCCCATGATCAGCTGGTCCACGCCGATGGCCTTCCACTTCTCGAGGACCTCGGCGCACTCGTCGGGCGTGCCGACGATCGACGTGCCCTTTTCGCGCCCGACGGCCAGCTGCTCGAGCGTCGGGTCGGGGATCTCCTGCGGCCAGTCGGGGATGCCCGGCGGCTTCGGGAACGTGTCGAGGTACTTGAAGACGAGGCTCTGCTGGCGACCGTTGCGCGAACGGGTCATCCAGTCACGAGCGGCATCGCCGTCCTCCAGGCACATGAAGCTCGTCGAGATGGCGACGTTGTCGTTGACGTAGTCCCCGACCGGGTCGGCGTCGGCGACCGCCTCCTTGTAGAGCTCCACCAGCGGGCGCATCTTCTCCGGCGAGCCGCCGGTGAAGCAGATGACGCCGAGGCCGAGCTGGCCAGCCTTCTCGAAGGTGTCGGGGTTGCCGGCGGCGACCCACATCGGCGGGTGCGGCTTCACGAACGGCTTCGGCAGCACGTTGCGCTCGGGCATCGAGAAGAAGCGGCCGTCGAAGGAGTACGAGTCCTGCGACCACATCTTCCGGAACTCCGGCATGACCTCGTCGAACATCTCCTTGGTGAGGTCGGGGTCCTCGATGCCGAAACCGGCCTGCTCGGTGGTCGACGACCCTCGGCCGGTGCCGAAGTCGAAGCGCCCGCCCGAGAGGTGGTCGAGCATGGCGACCCGCTCGGCGATGCGCGCCGGGTGGTTGACCGGCGGCGTCACGTTGATGATCCCCGAGGCGACCCGGATCCGCTCCGTGCGGGCGAGGATGTGCGGCATCACGACCTCGTTGGCCGAGATGTGGCTGTACTCGGCCAGGAAGTGGTGCTCGGTGACCCACACGTACTTCCAGTTCGAGCGGTCGCCGGCCTCGGCGATGCGCGTCTCGTCGATCAACCTCTGGTGTTCGAGCGGGTCGTTCCGCCCGTCGAGGTAGTCGGGCACCCAGCCACCGATGAAGAGTCCGAACTCCATCGGCGCATGATCGCAGACCTGACGCCTCGTCAGGTAAACCGGAGGCAGATGAGCGAGCTCCTTCGCCCGGAGGACTGGGACGACCCCGTCCGGCTGCCCGACATCACCGCACCGGCGCGGGTCCTCGTGGCGTTCGACGGGTCGCACACCGCCGAGCGGGCCCTGGCGTGGACCACGCTGGTGGCCGGCGACGCGGAGGTGATCGTGCTGGTCGCCTACCTCCCGCCGGTCACGAAGCGGCGGCGGGTGGCCGTCGACGGGGACCAGATCCAGGCCGAGATGGCCGAGGAGGCCGAGGTGCTCGCCAACGAGGCCGCCGCACTGCTGGTCGAGCAGGGCGTGCGCGCCCGCGGCCTCAGCGTGAAGGGCGACCCGGCGGCCGCGGTGTCGACCGCGGTCGACGAGCACGGCGTCGGGCTCGTCGTCATCGGTCGACACGGGCTCAGCTCGGAGCTGAGCGGTCTCGACGGCGCGCTGGAGAAGGTCCGCAACGCGATCCACGGCAGCGTGGTCGACCGGGTCGTCCAGCAGGCGACCGTCCCGGTCCTCGTGGTCGACTGATCAGCGGCCGAGGGCCGCGGCGGCCACCTGGCCGAGGAGCTCGACGTGGCCGGGGACGTGGCCGTTGGCCGGCAGCGAGCAGGTGAGGCCGTCAGCACCGTGGTCGAGCGCGTCGCGCAGCCGCTCGCCGACCTCGTCGGCGTCGCCCCACACCACCAGCGCAAGGATCTGCCTGCGGGTGTCGTCGTCAAGGCTGTCGAGGTCCAGGCCGCGCTCACCGAGGAAGGTGCGCATGTCCTCGTAGGCCTCGTCGTGGGTCTCGGCGATGCAGACGTTGAAGGCCTGGCTCACCGTGATCTCCGACCGGTCCCGGCCGAGCCGCTCGCAGTGCCCGGCGATGGCGTCGAGCTTGCGGCCGAGCTCAGCCACGGGGGAGGTGAGGTTCGACTCGTCGGCGTACTGGGCGACCATGCGCAGCGTCTTCTTCTCGCCCGAGCCACCGATCATCACCGGGATGCGGCCGACCGGCGGCGGCTCGTTGATCGCCTCCTTCACCGAGTAGTGCTTGCCGGTGAACGTCGGCCGTTCGCCCCGCAGCATCGGCAGGATGATCTGCAGCGCCTCCTCGAGCTTCTCGAACCGGTCGGTGAAGGTGCCGAACTCGAAGCCGAGCGCATCGTGCTCCTGCTCGAACCAGCCGGCCCCGATGCCGAGTTGCGCCCGGCCGCCCGAGACGATGTCGAGCGCGGTCAGCGACTTCGCGAGCAGCGTCGGGTTGCGGTACGTGTTGCCGGTGACGAGCGCGCCGAGCCGTACGGTCGACGTCTCCCGAGCCAGCGCAGCGAGCGTCGTGTAGCACTCGAGCATGTAGTTGTCGGGCGGCCCGAGCATGGGCAGCTGGAAGAAGTGGTCCATGAGGAGGACGGTGTCGAAGCCCGACCCGTCCGCCGCAGCCGCCTGCGCGGCCACCACCTCGAAGAGGTCGGCCGGTCCGGTGCCGGGATAGGTGAAGTTGGGGATCTGCAGGCCGAGGCGGGTCATGGTTCCTCCATCAGGAGCCGAAGCGGTCGAGGTAGTCGGCGAACGCGGTGTGCACCTGGTCCGCGGAGAGGTTGAAGTCGGCGAGGTCCACCTCGTGGGAGCCGTGACAGCCCGGTGGGTGGGCACCGGCCCAGGCAGTCACCGCCTGCTCGCTCGAAGCGGGGAACGGGAGGTCGAGCCGCTCGTACGCCTTCGCCAGCGCGCCGAGCGGGTCGACCTGCAGGTCGGCGTGGAACACGTCGGCGAAGCGGTCGTCACCGACGCGATCGCGGAACGCCATCGCGCGACGCGTCGCCTCGGACCACGCGGCGAGCTG
>JAFBAD010000356.1 GCA_019247975.1 Acidimicrobiia bacterium | reverse complement strand
TGGCCCGGGTCGGGCTGGTCGTGGCCGGGCAGACGGCCGACCTGGCGCCGGCCGACGGGCGGCTCTACGCGCTGCGCGACACGACCGGGACCGTCGAGTCGATCCCGCTGATCGCCAGCTCGATCATGTCCAAGAAGATCGCCGAGGGCACCGACGCGCTGGTGCTCGACGTGAAGGTCGGCTCGGGCGCGTTCCTGCCCGAGATCGATCGCGCTCGCGCGCTGGCCGAGACGATGGTCGGCCTCGGCCAGGCCCACGACGTGCGCACGGTCGCGCTGCTCACCGACATGGACGCGCCACTCGGTCGCGCCGCCGGCAACGCGCTCGAGGTCGTCGAGTCGATCGAGGTGCTGCAGGGCGGCGGCCCGATCGACGTGCGGGAGGTCACGCTCGCGCTCGCCCGCGAGATGCTCGACCTGGCGGGGATCGACGCCGACCCGGCCGCGGCGCTCGACGACGGCCGTGCGTTCGACGTCTTCGAGCGCATGATCCGGGCGCAGGGCGGCGACCCGGATGCGCCCCTCGCGCAGGCCGAGCACGTGCGGACCGTGCCCGCTCCCGCACGCGGCTTCGTGCGCCGCCTCGATGCTCGGGCGGTCGGCGTCGGCGCCTGGCGGCTCGGCGCGGGACGGGCCCGCAAGGAGGACCCGGTCAGCCCGTCGGCCGGGATCGTGTGCCTGGCCAAGCCGGGTGACGAGGTGGCCGAAGGCCAACCGCTCCTCGAGCTGCACGCGGACGACGAGACCCGCTTCGACGGCGCGGTGGCCGCGCTCGCCGGGGCGATCGAGATCGGTCCGGAACCCGTTCCGCCCCGCCCGCTCGTCATCGACCGCATCGCCTGAACCACATCGTCTGCTCAGGTCGGTCGGTAGCGTGACGGCGTGCTCGACGCCGGTCAGCTCGCCGACTGGGAGCGCGACGGGTTCCTCGTCGTGCCCGGCGCCGCCGAGACCGACGCGTGCCGTGCCGTCATCGAGCGGGCCGAGCAGATCGTCGCCGGCTTCGATCCGACGACGGTGTCGGTCTTCTCGACCCACGAGCAGACCCGCACGAGCGACGAGTACTTCCTCTCGTCGGGTGGCGAGGTGCGGTGCTTCTTCGAGGAGGAGGCGTTCGACGCCGAGGGCGACCTGATCGTTCCGAAGGAGCGGGCCGTCAACAAGATCGGCCACGCGCAGCACGACCTCGACCCCGTGTACGACGCGTTCTCGCGCACCGAGACGCTCGCCGGGATCGCCGACGACCTGGGGATCGCCGAACCGCTGCTGCTGCAGTCGATGCACATCTTCAAGCAGCCCCGCATCGGCGGCGAGGTGACCTGCCACCAGGACGCCACCTTCCTCTGGACCGAACCGGACTCGGTGGTCGGGCTGTGGTTCGCGCTCGAGGACGCGACGCTCGAGAACGGCTGCCTGTGGGCCGAGCCCGGCGGGCACCGCGGACCGGTGCGCCAACGCTTCGTGCGGGCCGGCGCGACCGATGCCGACGGCACCCGCTTCGAGGAGCTCGACCCCACGCCGCTCCCCGAGCCGGGCGAGGGAGCGTCGCTCGTCCCCCTCGAGGTGGAGGCCGGCACGCTGGTCGTCCTGCACGGCCGGCTGCCCCACTGGTCGGGCCCGAACCGCTCGGCGCGGTCCCGCCACGCGTACTCGGTCCACGTGATCGACGGCCGGGCCGAGTACCCCGCCGCCAACTGGCTCCAGCGACCGGCGGACCTGCCCCTGCGCGGCTTCTGAACGCCTGGGGGACTAGGGCCGCCACTACCCTTCGCTCATGCGGCCCACGCTCGAAGCCATCCGCCGGGCCCCGAAGGTGCTCCTCCACGACCACCTCGACGGCGGCCTGCGTCCGACGACCGTGATCGAGCTGGCGTCCGAGTACGGCTACCGGGATCTGCCGACGACGGATCCGGTCGAGCTCGCGCAGTGGTTCCGGGAGGGGGCCAACCGCCGCGACCTCGAGCTGTACCTCGAGACGTTCAACCACACCTTCGGCGTCATGCAGCACGCGGACGCGATCGAGCGGGTGTCGGCGGAGTGCGTGGAGGACCTGGCCGACGACGGTGTCGTCTACGCCGAGGTCCGCATGGCGCCCGAGCTGTGCCTCGAAGCGGGCCTCACGATGGACGAGGCGATCGAGGCCATGCTGCGCGGCTTCCGCGCCGGTCAGCGGACGCGCGACATGGAGATCGGCCTGATCGTCACCGCGATGCGCCAGGCCGCCAACTCGAAGGAGGTGGCCGAGGCCGCGCTGCGCCACCGCGACGAGGGCGTCGTCGGCTTCGACATCGCGGGCAGCGAGGCCGGTCACCCACCGACCCGCCACCTCGACGCGTTCCGCACGGTCGCGGAGCAGAACTTCCACATCACGATCCACGCGGGCGAGGCGTTCGGGTTGCCGTCGATCTGGGAGGCCGTGCAGCTCTGCGGTGCGGAGCGGCTCGGCCACGGCGTCCGCATCGTCGACGACATCAAGGTCGACGACGACGGTTCGGTGCAGCTCGGCCGGCTCGCCAGCTTCATCCGTGACCGGCGGGTGCCGCTCGAGATGTGCCCGACGTCGAACATCCACACCGGCGTGTGCGACACGATGCAGGAGCACCCGATCGGGCTGCTCTCGCGGCTGCGCTTCCGGGTCACCGTGAACACCGACAACCGCCTCATGAGCGACGTGTCGATGACGAGCGAGATGGCCGCGCTGGTCGAGGCGTTCGGCTACGGCTGGGACGACCTCGAGTGGCTCACCACCAACGCGATGAAGAGCTCGTTCTGGCCCTTCGACAAGCGGCTCGGGATCATCAACGGCCGCATCAAGCCGGGCTATGCGGCGCTCAAGGCGGCCGGCCTGGGAGTCAGCCTCGCCGGGGCTTGACGGGATCACTGGTTAGTGGCAACTTACCGTTAGTGTCCACTTACCAAGCCGCCTTCTTCGACGCCCTC
>JAFBAD010000333.1 GCA_019247975.1 Acidimicrobiia bacterium | reverse complement strand
CGGTGACGACATTTGGCTCAACCGGGGCCGGCTCGGTGACGACGCCCTCGCCAAGGCCGACAAGCTGTGGGGCTTCGGCGTGGACACGGGCCTGGACCTGGCCGGCGAGAGCGACGGACGGGTCCCCGATGCCGAGTGGCGACGTGCGTTCGCCCGGCAGCTCTACAAAGGCGACCAGCAGAAGATCGAGGAGCACGAGACCTGGCGAACGGGTGACAACATGAACACCGCAATCGGCCAGGGCGACGTGCTCGTCACGCCGCTGCAGCTGGCCAACGGATACGCCACGTTCGCCAACGGGGGAACGCTCTTCACGCCGCAGCTCGTCCTCCAGGTCGCCAAGTACGACAGCAGCACCGTGCTCTGGGTGGCCAAGCCCAAGCCGGTCCGCACCATCCAGATGCAACCGGACTGGCGAGCCTCGATCCTCCAGGGCCTCGAAGGCGTGACGACGTCGGGCACCGCGGCGAGCACCTTCGACGGGTTCCCGCAGGACCGGTTCCAGGTGGCCGGCAAGACCGGCACCGCCGAGGTGAACGAGAAGGCCAGCACCTCGTTGTTCGCCGCCTTCGCACCGGCGTCCGCGCCGACGATCGTCGCCGCGGCGATCCTGCCCGAGGCGGGTGAAGGCGGGAAGGCCGCGGCGCCGCTCATCCGCCGCATCCTCGAACCGCTGGCGAACGCAGGAGGCGACCTCGCGGCCTTCGGCCTCGCCAACCCGGCGCCCGCGGGCGGCGGCTTCGACGTGGCTGCGGCGGTCAACGAGGTCAGCGCTCCTTCGACGGTCACGGGCGACTGATGGCGACGGTCGCAGCCCCCCGCTACAAGCCGATCGGCAAGCTCCACCACGACCACTCGGCCGCCTGGCGTCACCTCGACCTGGTGCTGATCGCGGTCGTCGGGGCCATCTGCGCCCTCGGACTGCTGATGATCTACAGCGCGACCCGCGGTGTGGTGAAGCCGTACGACACGTCGTTCGTCACCAAGCAGTTCATGTTCGTGGTGCTCGGTGCGTTCGCGGGCACCGCCGTCGCGCTGGTCGATTACCGCAAGATCCGCGACATCGCTCCGTTCATCTACGGCGCGTCGATCATGCTGCTCCTGCTCGTCCGCTCGCCGCTCGGTTCACGGCAGAACGGCACGCAGGGCTGGTTCCAGCTCGGACCGTTCCAGCTGCAGCCCTCGGAGCTCGCGAAGCTCGGCCTGATCGTCGGCTTCGCCTGGGTCGCGTCGCAGTTCCGGGGCGAGATCGACGCACGGCGCTTCGTCGTGCTGCTCGCGCTGTGCGCGCTCCCGATGGGCCTCGTGCTGCTGCAGCCGGACCTCGGCACGACGCTCGTGTCCGCAGCGGTCGCCCTGGTGCTGCTGGTGCTCGCCGGTGCCCGGCCCAAGCAGCTCATCCTCCTCGCGCTGCTGGCCGTGATCGCGATCGTCGCGGTGCTCCACTCGGGTCTGCTCGGTTCGATCCAGGAGGACCGGCTCACGAGCTTCGTGAACCAGGACAGCGCGCCGAAGATCGACCTCTCGACCGCGTCGTCGGCCGAGTACAACCTCCGTCAGAGCAAGATCGCGATCGGCTCCGGCGGCTGGACCGGCAAGGGCGTGTTCAACGGCACCCAGACCCGGCTGAACAACGTGCCGTTCCAGCACACCGACTTCATCTTCACCGCGGTGGGGGAGCAGCTCGGCCTGGTCGGCGCCGCATCGTTGCTCGTCGCGTTCTCGATCATGGTGTGGCGCATCCTGCGCACCGCGCAGCTCGCGCGGGACGACTTCGGGATGCTGCTCTGCGCGGGCGTCCTGGCGATGTTCGTGTTCCAGATCTTCGAGAACGTCGGCATGACGATGGGGATCATGCCGATCACCGGCATCCCGCTGCCGTTCATGTCCTACGGCGGCTCGTCGACGATCACCTACCTCGTCTCGATCGGCCTGGTCCTGAACGTCCACATGCGGCGCTTCGCCTGAGCCACGGCGGTCCGGCCCAGGTCAGGGCCCTCCCGCTCTACAATCGACCCGATCATGACTTCCGTGTGGCCGCGGCTGGAACCGCTCCTGCCCAAGGTGCAGAAGCCGGCGCGCTACATCGGCTGTGAGGACGGAGCGCAGTCGCCCGACCACGATCCGTCGAAGACGGCCTGGTTGCTCGCCTACCCGGACACCTACGAGATCGGGCTGCCCAACCAGGGCCTGCAGATCCTCTACGAGATCCTGAACGAGCGGCCCGACGCGGTGGCCGAGCGGACCTACGCCCCCTGGACCGACCTCGAGGAGCTCCTCCGGGCCGAGTCGGTGCCGCTGTTCTCGGTCGACACCCACCGGGCCGCCGCCGACTTCGACATCCTGGCCTTCAACCTCTCGGCCGAGCTCGTCTACACGAACGTCCTGAACTGCATCGACCTCGCCGGCGTGCCGGTGCGTGCGGCCGACCGGCGCTCCGAGGACCTGCTCATCGGCGCAGGCGGCCACTGCGCCTACAACCCCGAGCCACTCGCGGACTTCGTCGACTTCTTCGTGCTCGGTGACGGCGAGGAGGTGGTCGCCGAGATCACCGAGGTCGTCGGACGGTGGAAGGCCGCGGGCAAGCGCGACCGCCTCGAGGTCCTCGTGGCGCTCGCCGGGGTCGAAGGCGTCTACGTCCCCGCGCTCTACGACGTGACCTACGACGGCCCCCGGGTCGCCTCGATCGTGCCGAACCACCCGGCCGCCCCGGAGCGGATCGAGAAGCGGACGATCGCCGACCTGGCCGACTGGCCGTATCCCCGCAACCAGCTCGTGCCGCTCACCGAGGTCGTGCACGACCGGCTGAACGTGGAGGTGTTCCGGGGCTGCACGCGCGGCTGCCGCTTCTGCCAGGCCGGGATGATCACCCGCCCGGTGCGGGAGCGACCGGCCGACCAGGTGCGGACGATGGTCACCGAGGGGCTGCGGAGGACGGGCTACGACGAGGTCTCGTTGACCTCGCTCTCCACCGCCGACTTCTCCGGGATCGAGGACGTCGTCGCCGGGATCATGGATGCCCCCGGGTGCGACGACGTGTCGGTGTCGCTGCCGTCGCTCCGGGTCGACGCGTTCACCGTGGGCGTGGCCGGCGAGGTCAGCCGGGGCCGGCGCACCGGGCTCACGTTCGCCCCCGAGGCCGGCACCTGGCGGATGCGCCAGATCATCAACAAGCTGATCCGCGAGGAGGACCTCTACACCGCGGTCGACGCGGCGTTCAGCCAGGGCTGGCGGCGGGTGAAGCTGTACTTCCTCACGGGCCTGCCGACCGAGACGGACGAGGACACCCTCGGCATCGCCACGCTGGCCCGTCGCTGCGTCGAGATCGGCCGGGCCCACCACCGCAACCCGTCGGTGACGGTCTCGGTCGGGGGGTTCGTGCCCAAGGCCTTCACCCCGTTCCAGTGGTTCGGGCAGAACACGCTCGAGGAGCTGACCCGCAAGATGCACCTGCTGCGCGACGAGCTCCGCCGCGACCGGGGCATCCAGTTCAAGTGGCACGACCCGCGTGCCACGGTGGCCGAGGGCATCGCGTCGCGTGGCGACCGTCGCCTCGGCGCGGTGATCGAGGACGTGTGGCGGCGGGGCGGCCGCTTCCAGGAGTGGTCCGAGCACTTCGACCTGCAGCTCTGGTTGGACGCGCTCGAGCGCCACGGCTTCACGGTCGAGGACCTCGCGTACCGGCACCGCACCGAGGACGAGGTGCTGCCCTGGGACCACATCTCCGCCGGGCTCCACAAGGACTTCCTCTGGCAGGACTGGCAGGACGCCCTGGCGGAGGTCGGCCTCGAGGACTGCCGGTGGACGCCCTGCTACGACTGCGGGGCCTGCACCGGCTTCGGGATCGAGCACGTCGTCGCCTCGGCCGTGCCGCCGGCCGGCGGCAGCCAGGGCACCGGCCAGGACCTCGCCACCGGCGGCTCGGTCCCGGTGGCGATCAGCGCTCGCCCGCTCGCGGCATCGACGGTGCAGCCGTGATCCGGGTCCGGCTCCGGTTCGCGAAGGTCGGCAAGGTCCGCTTCACGAGCCACCGCGACCTGGCCCGGATCTGGGAGCGGGCGCTGCGCCGCGCCGAGATCCCCCTCGTCTACTCGCAGGGCTTCTCCCCCCGGCCCCGCCTGCACTTCGGGCTGGCGCTGCCGACCGGGGCCGAGTCCTGGGCCGAGTACCTCGACGCCGACCTGGTCGGCGACGAACCGCCGCCCGTCGACCTCGCCGAGCGGCTCACCGCGATGCTCCCCGCCGGCATCGACGTCACTGCGGCCGCCCTGGTCGAACCGGGGGAGGCGTCGCTCCAGCAGGCGGTGGAGCGATGCGACTGGCGGATCGAGGTCCGGGGAGCGGGGGAAGCGGCGGCCGCGGGGGCGGTCGCACACGTGCTCTCGTCGGCGGAGCTGCCGCTGCCCCGGGAGCGCAAGGGGCAGGTCAGCGTCGACGACGTTCGGCCCTACATCGAGGAGCTCGCGGTCGTCGGTCCGACCGACGCGGGGACCGAGCTCACCGCTCGACTCGGTACGCAGCCGCGGGGGTTGCGGCCGGCCGAGCTCGTCGCAGTGCTCATCAGTTCGCACGCCGGTCTCGCCGGTGCGCGGGGCGACGCGACAGCAGCAGACGTCCCGGTGTGGGAACCGGGCCACGTCATCAGAACGCACCAGTGGATGCAGCGCGACGGCGCCCGGCAGGAACCCCTGCCGACGGCGACGTCCGCTCCGCACGCGGAGGCGCGTGCGTCATGAGAACGAGAAGGGAACCATTCGATGTCCGATCAGGAGAGGTCGGCCGCTGCAGAGCCTGCGCGGTCCGACCGTCCGGCCGAGCCCCGCGACGGGGCCTCGGCGAACGCCAACCGCAACCGCCGACGCCGCGGTTCGCGGGGTGGTCGCAACCGCTCCCGCCCGGCTGAGGCGAAGGCCGCCGACGGCGGCAGCACCCGCGCCGATGACGAGCGCAACCCCGACGACCTGCCCGACCGCCACTCCGAGAACCGCCCGTCAGCCGAGGCGGCCGACCGGGCCCTGGTCCGCAAGCCGCAGATCGGCGACACGATCCCGGCACCGGCCGCACCCGCGACCGCGAAGCGCTCGGCGGGCGAGGGGAGCGGTGCGTCGCCCGGCGCCCGTCGCAAGCGCCGTCGTGGCGGCCGGGGCCGAGGCGGGACCGGGGGAGGCGGCGGTGGTGGTGCTGGTGGTGCCCGGCCGCAACCGGTCGAGGCGCTGACCGGCGACGAGACGCCGATCGAGCTCGACGCCGAGACCCTCGAGCGCCGGCGCGGCCGCGAGCGCAAGGGTCGCCCGGTCGGTCGCTACCTCATGGCCGTCCACGCGAAGCCGGTCGAGGACGGCTCCGGCCAGCGCGGCGTCACGCAGATCGCGGTGCTCGAGGGCCGTGCCCTCATCGAGCACTACGTGTCGCACCCGTCCGACGACGTCAGCCAGATCCACGGGAACATCTACCTGGGGCGGGTGCAGAACGTCCTCCCCGGCATGGAGGCCGCGTTCGTCGACATCGGCACGCCGAAGAACGCGGTGTTGTACCGCGGCGACACCCGCTACGACGCGGAGGACATCGTCGAGAAGGGCTCGACGCCCCGCATCGAGGAGATCCTGCGGGCCCGCCAGAACATCCTCTGCCAGGTCACGAAGAACCCGATCGCGCACAAGGGCGCCCGGCTGACCCAGGAGATCTCGCTGCCGGGCCGGTTCGTCGTCCTGATCCCGAACAGCACGACGTACGGGATCTCGAAGCGCCTGCCCGACAACGAGCGCAAGCGGCTGCGCTCGATCCTCGACGCGGTGAAGCCGAAGGAGCACGGGCTCATCGTCCGCACTGCGGCCGAGAACGTGACCGCCGAGGAGATCGAGCGCGACGTCACCCGGCTGGCCGAGCAGTGGAAGCAGATCGACGCGCTGGCGTCGAAGGCCCAGGGCGCCACGCTGCTCTACCGCGAGCCGGACATGGCGGTCCGGGTGATCCGCGAGGAGTTCAACCAGGAGTACCGCAAGGTCGTGATCGACGACCGAGCCCTCTACGAGGAGGTGCGGGACTACGTCCGCACGATCTCACCGGCGCTGGCCGAGCGGGTCGAGTACTACGACCCGGCCACCGAGGCGCTCCCGCTGCTCGAGAAGTTCCACGTCCACGAGCAGGTCCACAAGGCGCTCGACCGGAAGGTGTGGCTGCCCTCGGGTGGGTCGCTGATCATCGAGCACACCGAGGCCCTGACCGTCATCGACGTCAACACCGGCAAGAACGTCGGCCGGTCGAGCCTCGAGGAGACCGTCTACCGCAACAACCTGGAGGCCGCGGTGGAGGTGGCCCGGCAGCTGCGGCTCCGCGACATCGGCGGGATCATCGTCATCGACTTCATCGACATGGAGGTCCGGTCGAACCGGGACGACGTGATCCGGGTGTTCCGGGACGCACTGGCCCAGGACAAGACCCGCACCCAGGTGTTCGACATCTCCGAGCTCGGCCTGGTCGAGATGACCCGCAAGCGCATCGGTGAAGGGCTGCTCGAGTCCTTCTCGGGCCGCTGCCCCGAGTGCGACGGCCGGGGGGTCGTCATCGACCGGGAGCTGCTCGCGGGCGGGTAGCGGCTAGGCTCTTCCGTCGGCCCGGAACCGGGTCATCGTCCACGAGGCCCGCGAGGCAGCACCGCCATGTACGCAGTCATCAAGACCGGAGGCAAGCAGTACCGGGTCAGCGAGGGCCAGCAGCTCCAGATCGAGCGCAGCGGCGCTGATCCGGAGGGCGAGCTCCAGTTGACGCCCGTCCTGCTGGTCGACGGGGAGACCGTCGTGACCGGGTCCGCGCTCGAGAAGGCCTCCGTCACCGCCAAGGTGGTCGGCGAGGCCAAGGGGCCGAAGGTCACCGGCTTCACCTACAAGAACAAGTCGAACCAGCGGCGCCGGTGGGGCCACCGGCAGCGCTACGACACGATCGAGATCACCGGGATCGAGAAGGGCTGATCGACCATGTCGAAGACCAAGGGCGGCGGTTCCACCCGGAACGGCCGTGATTCCCACGCCAAGCGGCTCGGCGTCAAGGTGTACGACGGCACGGTCATCCCGGCCGGCACGATCATCGTCCGCCAGCGGGGCACCCGCATCCACCCGGGCGAGAACGTGGGCCGGGGCGGCGACGACACCCTCTTCGCGACCGCCGAGGGCAAGGTGAAGTTCGGCGAGCGACGGGGCCGCAAGCTCGTCGACGTGCTCGTCGACTGACATCGCCCGGGTGCGGGCCCATCGGCTGACTCACCGGTAACCAGGGCCTAACGCCCCGGCCGGAGCGGCCGATCGATAAGGGTGGCTTTGTACCACCACTTCCCTTCGCGGCGTCGGGATCCCTCTTCGCCCCGCGAGCGCGGGACCGCGGTCGTCGAGGCGGCGTTCGTCAGCCTCGCCTTCTTCACGCTCATCGCCATCATCTTGGAGGGGAGCGGCCTGATCCGTGACTCCCTCGGGGTCGCGAACATGGTCCGCACCGGCGCCCGCACGGCGACGGTCAACGGCGACGATCCGCTCTCGGACTACTACGTCCTGCAGACGATCAGGAAGGAAGGCAGCTCGGTCGGCCTCGACGACCTGCGCCTGGTCGTCGTCTACGAGGCCAACGGCTTCGGCAACCCGCCGAGCGACACGTGCAAGGGCGGCGCCCCCGTCGGCACCGGCACGGGCGAGTGCAACGTGTACACGCCAAGCGACCTGTCCCGTCCGCTGACCGACTTCGGTTGCAAGACACCGAGCTCGCTGTCGCTCGACAACGCCTGGTGCCCAGCGGATCGGAAGGTCGCCGAGACGGGCACCAACGGCCCGCCCGACTACGTCGGCGTCTACGTGAAGTACACCCACGACCTGGTCACCGGCCTGTTCAAGGGCACGAGCACGATGACCGACTTCGTGGTCGTGCGCATGGAGCCGAGGAAGAACCAGTGATGGTCCGGCTGCGGCAGCGGGCCCGGGACGGTGAGCGGGGCGCCGTGCTCATCGAGTTCGCGATCGTCGCGATGCTCCTCGCCACGATGGGCTTCGGCATCCTCGAGTACGGCTACGGCTGGCGCTCGTCGATGAACGTGCTCACCGCTGCGCGCGCCGGCGCCCGCAGCGTCAGCTCCTCGGGCACCGACTACCTCTCGGACTACCTCGCGCTCACCTCGATCCGCACCAACCTCGACTCCGAGGGCATGCTCAGCGGTCTCCAGCGGGTCGTGATCTACCGATCGCCGGCCGACGGCAAGCCGCCGGCCCGGTGCGCCGCCGGCGCGCCGCAGGCGTCGGACTTCTGCAACGTGTACACCGCCAGCGAGGTGCAGCTGGTGGCCGCGAGCCAGTTCAACACCGGTACCGGGTGCAAGAACGGGAGCTCGACGTCGTACTACTGCCCGAGCACGCGCATCACCGCGCAGGGCAGCGCGGATTCGATCGGGGTCTGGGTCCAGGCGAAGCAGAAGGCGCTGACGGGGTTCTTCGGCCTGTCGGGCTTCACCGCCAGTCGTACCGCGGTCATGAGGATGGAGCCGTGATGCAACGCCCGATCGCTCACCGGCGACAGCCGGCCGAGCCCTCGCGCCGAGAGGGTGGCTACACGTTGGCGATGACCGCCATCCTGCTCGTCCCGCTGATGCTCATGGCCGCGCTCGCGATCGACGTGGGCAGCTGGTACGTCGAGGCCCAGCAGATCCAGCGGGCGGCCGACGCCGCCGCCCTGGCCGGCGTGACGTACATGCCCGACCACTTCTCCGACGCGCAGGACAAGGCGCGCGACATCGCAGCCAAGAACGGCTACGTCAACGGCACCAACGGCGTGACCGTCACGGCGA
This sequence comes from Acidimicrobiia bacterium, assembly GCA_019247975.1. Lineage (GTDB taxonomy): Bacteria > Actinomycetota > Acidimicrobiia > Acidimicrobiales > Iamiaceae > JAFBAD01. Next base: position 3,167 of record JAFBAD010000333.1, on the reverse strand, counting down.
CCCCCGTTCCGGGCAACCGCCGCCGCCTCAAGGTCACGATCACCAACCCGCACGTCAGGACGTTCTTCGGCTCGATCGTGACGAAGGAGATCTCGATCACCCGGGCCGCCACCGCGGAGTACGTGGTCCCGGTGCCGCTGGGCTCACCCCGCAACTACCTCGGCACCGGCGACCTCGGCAAGTCGACGACCACGTTCTCGCCCGAGTACCTGTGGGCCTCGATCAACGGGTACTGCACCGATTCCGAGCAGGGCGACGAGCGCGCCTCGTTCTACTCGACCGCGACCTGCTCGGGCGCGACGAACGAGAACTACTCCGACCTCAACTACGTGTACTCCGTCGAGCTCCCGACGACCCGCACGTACAGCACCGACGTGATCCTCTTCGACGGCAACTACCGCGACGGCGGGGGCAACGCCGACGACGACAACCCCGGTGGCCAGGGTCAGCCGGCGATGAACACGACGTTCACGCTCTACCAGCCGGACGCGACGATCCTCGACGACACGGACAACCCGAGGATGGACTCGGTGACCACGGGGGCGTGCTCGTCGACCGGAGCCGGCCACAAGGGCACGAAGACGTTCGCTCCGGACACGACCGAGGGCGGCTACACGTTCAACCCGAGCTCGACGAACTTCACGAGCAGCTCCAGCTGGTGGCTGCTGTGCACGATCCCGGCCAGCGCCCCGGGCGGCCGGTACCTCCTGCGGGTGTCGAACCAGGACGAGGCCGGAGGGATCGACCTCACCCAGGGGGCGAACAACTTCAGCATCGTCGCCACACCGTCGTCGCCGCAGCGCCTCTGCGACTCGCGGACGGACACGACCTGCCCGAAGGTCTACGCCAACGACTACCTCTCGGTCCGGGCCGCGTCGGACCAGGACACGGCCAACTTCTACCTCTCCGAGATCGGCCCCGAGCACAAGGGCAAGAAGGTGATCATCACGCTCTGGGACCCGGCCGAGGGTGGCAACTCCATCAGCATCCGCAAGCCCACCGGAACGAACACCTGGACCAACCAGACGTTCGACTGGACGTCCACGAACGCGACCTATCCGGGTGCGACCAACGTGTCGTCGATCGACGTGACCGGTACGAAGTTCAACGGCCAGCTGCTCACCATCAGCTTCACGCTGCCGACCACATACGCGCCCCCGAGCGACAACGACTGGTGGCAGATCGCCTACAAGTTCGGTGGCACGGACGCCAGGGGGAACCCGATCACCGTCAGCGACCGGACCACCTGGAGCGTCTCGATCCTGGGCGATCCGGTGCATTTGGTCGGTTGATCCTGGGCCGGACGGCTCATATTCCGGCGCTCTCTGAGAGATCGGCACGACGCGGTTCACGTTCCGTGGCGGGCAGCCGATCAGAGACGCAGTGGTTCGGTCGAGGCACGACGACGGGACCCGCTCCGCGGGCCAGGTGGACGGCGCACGCCGGCGCGCGCGCGAGCGCGAACGGGGCAGCACGCTCGTGGAGGCGGCCTTCATGGCGCCGATCTTCTTCCTGCTGATCTTCGGGATCATCGAGGTCGGCGGGGCGTACAAGGACAAGCTCACGCTCAGCAACGCGGTGACGTCCGGCGCCCGTACCGGGAGCGCGGCCGCCGACGACGGCCTGGCTGACTACAACATCCTGCAGGCGGTCAAGAAGGCAGTCGTCGCCGCGCCGCGAAGCTCGATCCAGTACATCTTCGTCTTCAACGCGGGTGGTCCGAACGGCGTACCGGATGCGGCCTGCAAGGCAGGGACCGCGGTCGACGGCAAGTGCAACGTGTACACGCCCGCGGCGTTCGACGAGGACCCGACGCACTTCGGGTGCAAGGCCGCCTACGACCTCGACAAGCACTACTGCCCGTCGACCCGCAAGGTTGCGCTGACCGCCGCGAACGGCGGGCCGCCCGACGTGATCGGCGTGTGGATCAAGATGCAACACGCCTACTACACGAAGTTCATCGGCGACTCCGTGACGCTGACGGACCAAGCGGTGATCACCGTGGAGCCGAGGCGGTTGTGATGCGGCGCCTCCGCTCGCGGCGTCACGAGGAACGGGGCGTGGCGATCGTGGAGACCGCGGTCGTGCTGCCGTTCCTCGTGCTGCTCGTGCTCGGCATCTGGGAGTTCAGCGCCGGTTGGCAGGCGAACCTCAACGTGCAGGCCACCGTGCGCGCCGCCGCCCGCACCGGCTCCAGCCTCGGCAACGACCGGGCCGCCGACTACTCGATCCTCCAGGCGGCCAAGGCCGGCCTCACCAAGTTCTCGACCTCGGACATCCAGCGGGTGGTCGTCTTCAAGGCCAGCGACCCCAACGGCACCATCCCCGCTGCGTGCGTCACCGGGGCGTCGTCCACCTCCCTGGCGTGCAACGTCTACACGGGCAGTCAGGTCAACACGCTCACCCTCGCGTCGTTCACCGGTACGACCGACTGCACGGGCGCGCCGGACGCAGCGTGGTGCCCGATCAACCGCAACGTGTCCCAGGCGACGCCCGACTACGTCGGCGTGTACATCCGCGTCCTGTCCCGGTACCAGACGGGCTTCTTCCCCGGGACCGGCATCACGATCGAGAAGACCATGGTCATGCGGCTCGAACCGAAGGTGGTCTCGTGAGGCTCGTGCGCCGGTTGCGGCACCTCCGCCAGCGGAGCGCGGACGGCGAAGCCGGCTACACGATGATCATGACCGCGCTGCTGCTGATCCCGCTCCTGGCGTTCGCCGGTCTCGCGGTCGACGTGGGCAGCTGGTACGCACGCGGTCAGCAGCTGCAGCGGGCGGCCGACGCCGCTGCGCTCGCCGGCGCCGCGCTCGCGTGGTGGGCGCTTCGACAACGCCGTTCGGCGCTGTGGGGCCTGGCCGCCGTCGCGCTCCCGGGCGCGTACGTCGCAATGCGCATCAGCTGCGCTGATCTCCTCGCCGGTGGCCTCGCGCTCGTGGCCGCGGTCTTGCTCGGCGAGGGGTACTGGCGGACCGCAGTGGTGGTCGGCGTCGGCGCCGTCCTCACAAAGGAGAGCATGCTGATCTTCCTCGCGGGTGTCGCACTCTCCGCGCTGCTCTCCGGCGAACGCAAGCGAGCGCTGCTGGCGTTCATCCTCGCGCCCGCGGCGGCTGCAGCCCTGCTGTCGGTCGCGCTGCTGTTGGCGTTCCCGCACGCCGCCCGCCAGT
>JAFBAD010000176.1 GCA_019247975.1 Acidimicrobiia bacterium | reverse complement strand
CCGCGGAGCTCGAGGTAGCGGTAGGGGTTCTCACGATCGAGGATGAACAGGTTGCACGCGGGGTTCGCCTGCAGGTTCCTGGTCTTCTGCCGCGAGGAGTTGAGCGACACCGAGACGGTTCCGTCCTCGGCGACGAACCAGACGGCGGACAGTTGCGGACGTCCGTCGGCACCGATGGTCGCGAGCACGGCGACGTCGGTCTCGAGGAGGTAGCGGTGGGAGTCGGGTACCTGGGACATGGGCAGCTCCTTCCCCTCCGACCTTCCCCTGCTACACCGACGCCATGAACTTCGGAGCGCAGACGACGACCGACGAGGTGCTCGACGGTGTCGACCTGAGCGGCACTCAGGCGCTGGTCACGGGGGCGTCGGCCGGCCTCGGGCAGGAGACCGCCCGGGCGCTCGCCGCCCATGGAGCGAGCGTGATAATGGCCGCTCGCGACCTCGACAAGGGCGAGCGCGCGGCAGCGCCGGTCCGGGCGGCGGCCACCGGCGGCGCTCGGATCGAGCTGCGTGAGCTCGACCTCGCGTCGCTCGAATCGGTCCGCCGCTTCTGCGACGGCGTGCTGGCCGACCACGATCACCTGCACCTGCTCGTGGCGAACGCAGGGGTGATGGCACCGCCGAAGGGCGAGACGGTCGACGGCTTCGAGACCCAGTTCGGCACGAACCACCTCGGTCACTTCGTGCTCGTGAACCGGCTCGTCCCGCTCCTCGTGGCCGGCGCGCCCTCGCGGATCGTGAACCTGAGCTCGGGCGGGCACCGGTTCAGCGACGTCGATCTCGACGACCCGAACTTCGAGCGGCAGGAGTACGACGCGTGGGTCGGCTACGGCCGCTCCAAGACGGCCAACGTGCTGTTCGCGGTCGAGCTCGACCGGCGCCTGCGGGATCAGGGCGTGCGCGCATGCGCGGTGCACCCGGGGATGATCCACACCGAGCTCGCCCGCCACCTCACCGAGGAGTCCATCAACCAGCTGATGGCGGCGCGGGGCGACCGGAGGATCGACGCCAAGGAGATCCCGGCCGGCGCGGCCACGTCGGTGTGGGCCGGTGTCGTCGCCGACGCCGACGCGATCGGCGGGCACTACTGCGAGGACTGCGCGGTGTCGCCGGTGATCGCCGAACGCGGCGGCTCGCCGGGGGTGATGGCGTACGCGGTCGATCCCGACACCGCGAGCGCGCTGTGGGCTCGCTCGGAGGACCTGGTCGGCGAGCGCTTCCCCGAGAGCTGACGGCCTGCGGGAAGTACCGTCCCGGCCGTGAACGAAGCCCATCGGTACTGCGGCAGCGACGAGTGGCGGACGATGATGCGCGACGTCATCCTCCCGTGGGCCCTCGGCGACGTCGATCTCGGTGACGACGTGCTCGAGGTCGGGCCGGGCTACGGCGCAACGACCGACGTGCTCGGCCGCTCGGTCGGCCACCTCACCTCGGTGGAGATCGATGAGGAGCTGGCCTCGATGCTGACCGAGCGGTTCGCCGACCTGCCGACCGTCGAGATCGTGCGGGCCGACGCGACCTCGCTCGACTTCCCCGCTGCGCGGTTCACCGGCGCAGCGTGCTTCACGATGCTCCACCACGTGCCCACGGCCGACCTGCAGGACCGCTTGTTCGCCGAGGTGGCGCGGGTGCTCGCGCCGGGCGCCGCGCTGGTTGCCAGCGACAGCATCGGCAGCGACGAGCTCCGGGCGAACCACACCGACGACACGTACAACCCGGTCGACCCGGCGTCGGTGGGTGCCCGGCTCGAGACCGCTGGCTTCGCCGAGGTCGAGGTGCGCACCAACCCCTACGGCTGGGCGGCGGTCGCCCGCACCGCCGGCTAGGTCAGATCTCGTCGGGAACGCCGAAGCGCTCCTGGTAGCGGCGGAAGCGGGCCCGCTCCGCCACCGGGTCGAGGTCCATCTCGTCGAGCGAGTAGCCGTGCTCGCCCCGGCCGCCCTTCGGTCGGGCTCGCAGGTGCTCGGTGACCGCGGTCGCGTGGTCGGCCGGCCACGCGATCCCCAACGCGTCGTACACGGCGCGCAGCGCGTCCACCGGCTCGCGCATGAGGTCGTGGTAGCGCACGTCGACGAACTGGGCGTCGGGCAGCTCGCCGCGCGCTCGCGCCTCGATCGTGTCGTCGAGCATGAAGCCGTAGCCCATCGAGATCAGCGGCGCGAGCGCGTCGACGTGCACCTCGCGCGACCGCATCGATCGGATCGTGCCCATCAGGCTGATCGTCGAGGGCACCGTCTTCAGCGGGTCGCGATGGATCAGCACGACCCGCGCGTCGGGGTAGACGGCGAAGAGGGTGCGCAGCTGCGCGAGGTGGCTCGGCGCCTTCAGCACCCATCGGTCGCCGCGGCCCCGGCGTTGCAGCGTCTGCAGCACGCGGCGGTGGTACCGGTACGCGTCGGTGTGGTCCGCCGTGGCGAGGTGGGCCGAGTAGGTCGGTATCTCGTAGGTGCCGCCCCACTGGTCGGAGAGGAACTCGAGCATCGTGACGAAGATGCACTCGTTCGGCTCGTCGCCGTCGTTGTGGTGCATCGTCTCGTACTCGGGTTGCAGGTCGGCCCAGAACGCGTGCACGCGATGCCCGGCGACCCGGGCAGTTGCGGCTTCGGGACCGAGCGCCTCGCCGGGATGCAGCAGCTCCCACGTGAGCGGCACCCGGTTGGCCGGGTCGAGCGCGAGCAGCTCGTGGAGGATCGACGTGCCGGAGCGACCGGTGCCGACCACGAAGACCGGTCGGTCGATCTCCTCCTCGAGGATCGTCGGGTCGTCGCTCCAGAGGCGGCACAGCAGCAGACGCTGCCGCAGGGCCCGCAGCAGCTCGGCCCGGGCCACGACCCGTCCGGCCAGCGTCAGGTCCGCCTCGATGCGGAGCGACTGGACCAGGAGCCCGAAGTGCGGCCGCCAGCTGTCGCCGCCGAAGTCGTCGAGCCCGGTGCTCCTCCGGGCCGACGCGACCAGTCCGTCCGCGTCGAGCGGCACGAGCTCGTCCGCCCCGCCGGCGATGTCCGCGTGAGCGTTCAGCCGCACCAGCCAGCTCGGAGGGTCGGGAGCCGACCACGGCACCGCGATCAGCTCCAGCGACGCTGCGCGGCCCGGAAGCGCTCGGCCAGCTGCCGGCGCCGGGCCGCCGGTTCGACCACCGGGTGCGACGCAGGCACCAGGCGGCGCACGTCGGCCAGCGGCACCCGAGTAGCGGTCGGCACCGGCTTGGTCTCCGCGCCCACGTAGCGGTACACGGCCATGCCCATCGGGCGGTCCTCGGTGTCGAGCCAGTTGGGCACGCCCGGGTCGGCGTGCGCGATGACGATCCGCACGCGGCCGTCCTCGTCGACGTGGGCCTGGTGGCCGTTGCAGCTCATGAGCCGCTCGTCCCACGCGCCCGAGTCGAACCAGTGGAGCTGGTGGATGGACCAGTTCCAGTAGTGCGCGCGCGGGCGCTCGTGCTCGATCACCAGCGCCTCGTCCGGTCCGAGGTCCCAGCAGCCTCCGCCGTAGGCGATGCTCGGCGCTCCGCCCGGTGGGGTGTTCGGTGGCGTGAAGGTGTTGTGCTCGAGCAGGTCGCGCGACGCAGCTGCGTACGCGGCCCAGTGGTCGATCGAGCGCTCGACCCAACGGGTGGCGCGATCGAGCGCTGCGGCCACGTCGTCGGCGGTCGGCGGGGGCGACGGCTCGCCCGCGGTGTCGTCCCGCTCGATGGTGAAGCTGATCACCGGCTCGGTGGACCAGTCGTAGAGGTACCCGCGGATGAGCAGCAACCGCGCCTGCGGATGGGACGTCAGGTGGTTGCCGTCGCCGGCGTCGGGGCCGATCACCAGCTCGAGGCGTCCGTCGGGGCCGACGTCCAGATCGGACAGCGCGACCTCGGCGAAGACGCCGTTCTCGTCGAGGTGCATGTCGCCCTCGACGAGGGAGAACAGCACCTCGTGCACACCTGCGACATCCCCTCGCACGACGTAGGTCGCAGCCGGGTCGATCGCGCAGCGCAGGTACACGTTGTCGGGGTTCGGTGCACCCCACTGCGACCACGGCAGCTCGTAGCGGTGCAGCTTCGGGTGGCGGGGATCGCTGTGCTCGAGCTCGCCCTCCAGGGCGAGGTTCGCCTGCCGGGCCAGGTGGCGGATGCCCTCCGCCCGCCCGCGGTCGTCGGTGGGGTAGCCGGCCGCGCTGAGACGCTCGGACAGCGCGGCCAGCGAGGACGTCCACCGCTCCCACCCCCTACCGGCGGCATCAGCCACCGCGCGACCCTAGGGGCCATGGCCACCGATCATCAGGTGCCGGGCGATCAGGCAGGCGGCTTCACCTGAGCTCGACGGGGAGCGGCGCGAAGAGGAGGTCGGTGAGCCGTCCCGCGATCGCGTCCGCGTCGATCGGGTTGCCGCACACCGCGGCCTGGTAGACGAGGATCGCCGGACCGGCGGTGGCCCGCAGGTCGAGATCCGGGAAGTCCTCGCCGAGCACGGCTGCGAGCCGCGAGCGCAGGAACTCCTGCATCTTGGCGATCTTCGTCTCGCGGTAGACGTCCGCGACCTCGGGGTCGGCACGCAGGCTGGCGAGGAAGCCGAGCATCGTCTGCGCGCCCTTGCCGCTCAGGTCCTGGGCCATGCGGGTGAGGAAGGCCTGCACGTCGGCCCGTGGGTCGTCGGTGACGACGTACTGCTCGGTCGCCCGGGGGCACTCGAGCGAGGCGCGCACGAGATCCTGCTTGGTCGGCCAGCGCCGGTAGATCGTCGACAGCCCGACCCCGGCCCGGTCGGCCACGTCCTGCATCCGCATCTGGTCGTAGCCCACGTCGTGGAGGACGTCGAGCACGGTGCCGAGGATGTGCTCGCTCCGCTCCTCGTCGAGCTTCCGTCCTCGCGCCATCACACTGCGACCTCCTCCGGAGCTCGGCCTCCGGCATCGCGTTCTCGGTGGGCGCTCGCTCCGCTGGCGCTCCGCAGCCTCCCGGTCATGACCTGACTCTATCCGGTAAGGCAAATTTCAGAAACATTCCTTCTCGGTAACGTTGCTTTTCGTTTAGCCCCCTGCCAGGTGTCCGCACCGGTT
>JAFBAD010000152.1 GCA_019247975.1 Acidimicrobiia bacterium | reverse complement strand
CTGGGACGAGGGCTGGACCATGAGCGACCGGCTGCTGCGGCTCACCCCGCAGGAGGCCAAGCAGCTGCGCGCCGAGCTGGCCGAGGTCGTCGCCCGCTACCGGGAGGACGACCCGGAGGACGAGGGCACGAGGCCCGACGACTCCGAGCGCGTCGTCCTGCAGGTGCAGATCCTTCCGCGGCTCGAAGGGGGCGACGGAGCATGAAGGTCCGGACCCACCGCCCACGGCCGCTGCGTTGGCTGCTGGTCGCCGAGGCCATCTCGCTGACCGGCAGCCGCATCAGCTTCCTCGCGGTCCCGTGGCTCGTGCTCGAGACCACCGGCAGCGCCGCGAAGACCGGCCTCGTCGCGTTCGCCGAGATGCTGCCCTACGTCCTGGCCAGCGCGCTCGGCGGGCCGATCGTCGACGAGCGCGGGCCGCGCCGCATGAGCATCCGGGCCGACGTCGTCAGCTTCTTCGTCGTCGCTGCGCTCCCCCTCCTCTTCCACGCCCACCTGCTCCCGCTCCCCGTCTTCATCGTCGTCATCGCGGCAGCGGGCGCGGTGCGCGGCTTCGGTGACATCTCCAAGCGGGCCGTGTTCCCGCTCGCGGTGGACGGCTCCGACGTCGACCTGACGCGAGCGACCGCGATGTCCGACGGCGTCGACCGGTTGAGCTACCTCCTCGGTGGCGCGATCGGCGGCGCCCTCATCGCGTGGATCGGTGCGGCCAACGCGGTGTTCGTCGACGCGACGACCTTCGGCGTCGGGGCCGTGATCGTCGCCGCCGCGGTGCGGGTCGACCGCCGCGCCCGCGCCGAGGACGAGGGTGCGCGCGAGCCGTACCTCGTCGCGCTGCGGGCCGGGTTCACCTACGTCCGCCGCGACTCGCTCATCTTCGCGACGGCGATGATCGTCCTCCTGACCAACCTCCTCGACCAGGCCCACCTCGCGGTCATGGTCCCGGTGTGGGTGCACGACGTCGCCGGTTCCCCGGCTGCGCTCGGGAAGGTGTTCGTGGCGTTCGGCCTCGGCGCGGTGGTGGGGAACATCGCCTTCACCGCGCTCGCCGCGAAGCTGCCCCGAGCCATGACGTTCCGCATCTGCTTCGCGCTCTCCGGCGCGCCGCACATCCTCGTCATGGCGGTGTCGAGCTCAGTGGCGGTCGTGACCGCGGCGATCTTCACGACCGGCGTGCTGTGCGCGTCGATCAACCCGATCTTCGGTGCGCTCGTCTACGAGCGGGTGCCGAGCCATCTGCAGGCGCGGGTGGTCGGTGTGCTGCGGGCCACCTCGTGGGCCGGCATGCCGCTCGGCGGCCTCGCCGGCGGTCTGCTCATCGCCTGGCTGGGCCTGCGCGGCGGGCTGCTCCTGGTTGGCGTCGTCTACCTGGCGCTCACGCTCATCCCGATCTTCTCCTCGACGTGGCGACAGATCGATCGGCCGTCCGCCGACGAGACCGACGAGCCGGTGGTCGCAGGTGCACCACCGTCGGCGCTCCCCGTCTAGGTTTCATCGCACGAGCGTCGAGCTCGAGTGGACGGAACCGGAGGGTGTGATCGTGCGAGTGGGTGCGCGGAAGCTGTGCGTGGTGGTGGCCGCAGTCGGGATGCTCGGACTCGCCGCGTGCGGCGGTGGGGGCAACGACGACGCGAAGGTCAAGTCGACGACGCCGGCGACGGCCGGCAAGAGCACGACGACCACCGCGCCGAAGGCGTTCACGAGCTCGATCAACGGCAAGGTCTGGTGGCAGACCTTCGAGATCAATGTGAGCGACGTGAAGGCCGAGCCGCAGGCCGGCGGGGGCGTCAACCTGACGATCGACGTCCACTGGACGAACCTCAGCGACCAGCCGCAGAGCCCGCCGCAGCCGGCGCTCGAGCGCGACGGCGAGGTGTTGAGCCTCTCGTCGAGCGCGGGCCAGGCGGCCGGGCAGGCCGGCGTGGACGGCACGCTCACCGGCTACATCGCGCCGAAGCAGGGCGCACCGGCGGAGAAGCCGGCCGACCTCGTCGAATCGCTGCGGCTGACGTGGGGCGAGGCCGGCGACAACCAGTCGATCGTGCCCCTCGACGGCTCGGACGTGACCACCTTCGAGCCGAAGGAGGTGTCCGGCCTCACCGGCAAGATCACCACGCCGACCGTGGTCGTCGCCGTCGACAAGGGTCAGCTCCACTGGAGCTACGCGTCCGGGCAGAAGGGCAAGTTCGTCCTGTCGTCGCACATCTCGATCACCTGCGGCGCACAGTGCCCGGACTCGGGCACGTCGATGAGCCTGACCGACCTCACGCTGACCGCGCCCGGGTCGAGCACGGCGATCAGCCCGAGCGACGACGACAGCGACTTCTGCTGCGAGGCCGTGTACCCGGGTACGTCGTCGGACGATCCGAACAACACCGTCGCGTTCCTGCTCGACA
>JAFBAD010000255.1 GCA_019247975.1 Acidimicrobiia bacterium | reverse complement strand
GGGGTGATGGCCGAGCCGTCGGAGCGCCGGGTGCACGAGGTCGCCACCCCCTACTTCGGTGGGGTCGCGATGCTGGTCGGCTTCCTCGTCGCGCTCCTGGTGGCGAGGAGCGTCGACGGGTTCTCGCAGATGTTCGACAGCTCCTCGGTCCCGCTGGCGGTGACGATCGGCGCCGTCATCATCTGCGGCGTCGGGACGATCGACGACGCCCGCCCGGTGTCGGCGCCGGCCAAGACCGCGGGGATGGTGCTCGCCGCCAGCGCGCTCTACCTGCTCGGCGTCACCATGTTCTTCTTCCGCATCCCCTTCGTCGGGATCATCGCCCTGTCGCCCGACCTCGCGCCGCTGGTGACGGTGCTGTGGGTGCTGGGGATGGCCAACGCGGTGAACTTCATCGACGGGCTCGATGGTCTGGCGGCCGGCATCCTCGCCATCGCCGCCGGCGCGTTCTTCCTCTACGGCCACCGGCTGGCCGAGCAGGGTGTGATCCCGCCGGACAACGCCAGCCCGCTGCTCGCGGTGCTCGTGCTCGGCATCTGCCTCGGCTTCCTGCCGTTCAACTTCCACCCGGCCCGGATCTTCATGGGCGACGGGGGAGCGCTGATGCTCGGTCTGCTGATGGCCTCGTCGACCGTGCTCATCGGCGGGCAGACGAACGACCCCTTCAGCGGCCAGGCGTTCTTCTTCTACCTGCCGCTCTTCATCCCGTTCTTCGTGATGGGCGTACCGATCATCGACACCGCGTTCGCCATCGTCCGCCGGGCCCGCAAGCGCCTCAACCCGGCGGAAGCCGACAAGGACCACCTCCACCACCGGCTCCTGCGCCTGGGCCACGGCCACCGGCGCAGCGTCCTGATCCTGTGGGCGTGGACCGCGATCCTCTCGGGCTTCGTGCTCTACCCCGTGTACCACGACGATCGGGGCGACGCGGTCGTCCCGCTCGGGGTGGCGGCCCTGGGACTCGTGCTGTACACCTACTTCCACCCCGGCGTCCGTCGGGCCAGGAGCGCCGAAGGGCACTCCTGAATCCCCCTCCCCCGCAACAAATGTTTCGCGTACCGCGACGTTGTGTTTGCGGGGGGCAAAACCTTCTTCTATATTGCGCGAAGATTCACAAGCGCAGCCGGAGAGGGTGCGTGGACGATGTGGAGTTCCCGGTTGGACCTCGAGCAGCGACGAGAACTCAACAACGGCTTCGGTGACAGCCTGGCCAAGGCGGTCGAGCTGACGCTCACCCCGGCCATCTTCGGGTTCCTCGGCCACCTGCTCGACGACCGGCTGGGCACGAGCCCGCTCTTCCTGCTGTTGCTGGCCCTGTTCACCTTCGCCTACATCTGCTGGCGGAGCTGGGGCAGCTACGAGCGCCGCATGCAGGAGCACGAGGCCCGGCTGCACGTCACCTCGAGGCGGCCCCGTGGCTGACGACGCGCCGGTAGCGGCCCCCGAGCTCGACATCGCCCGTGACCTCGTGCGCCGGGCCATCCCGCTCGGCCTCGTCGTCATCGTGCTGAGCGCCCTCGTCTGGCGGGCCGACGGCGCCTGGACCGCCGCCTTCGCCATGGCGATCATCATCGTCAACCTGCTGGCCGCGGCCGGGCTCATGGCCTGGGCCGCCCGCATCTCGCCCAACGCACTGATGGCCGCCGTGATGGGCGGGTTCATCGTGCGCATGGCGATCGTCGCCCTCGCGATCTTCGCGGTGAAGGACGCGTCCTGGGTCGAGCTGCCGCTGCTCGCCTTCACCCTGCTCTTCGGACAGCTCGGGCTCCTGGCCATGGAGACCCGCTACGTGTCCGGTTCCCTCGCCTTCCCCGGGCTCAAGCCCGGCGTGGTCACCAAGGAGGCCCGACCCTCGTGATTCTCGGCCTGGACTTCCCGCCGATCAGCCACGCGATCGAGTGGCGCGACCTGTTCGGGACGCACGGCGCGTTCGCGATCAACAAGGTCGTGCTCCTGATGTGGCTGTCGGTGCTCGTCGTGGCGGTGTTCTTCTTCATCGCCAGCCGGCGTCAGCAGCTCGTGCCCACCGGCGTCCAGAACGTGGCCGAGTCAGCCGTCGACTTCGTGCGCGAAGGCATCATCATGCAGACGATCGGCAAGGAGGGGCTCTTCTACACGCCGTTCCTGCTGACCGTCTTCTCGTTCGTGTTCGTCTGCAACATCTGGGAGATCATCCCGGGCGCCCAGATGCCGGTGAACGCCCGCATGGCCCTGCCGATGCTGATGGCCCTGCTCGTCTGGGTGATCTTCAACTTCGTCGGCGTGAAGAACCAGGGCATCCGCTACCTGAAGAACGTCTGCTTCCCGCCGGGCGTGCCGTGGCCGCTGTACATCCTCGTGGCGCCGATCGAGTTCGTCTCGACGTTCCTCGTGCGGCCGCTCTCGCTGTCGGTCCGGCTCTTCGCCAACATGCTGGCCGGCCACCTGCTGCTGATCAGCTTCGCGGTGCTGTCCACCGCGCTGTGGAACTCGACCAAGGTCGGCGCGGTGCTCCCGGGCGCCCTGCTGATCGGCCTCACCGGGTTCGAGATCCTGGTCTCGGCCCTGCAGGCCTACATCTTCACGATCCTGACCGCCGTCTACATCGGCGGCGCGATGCACCCCGAGCACTGAGCAAAGGAACCAAGGAGACACCCGTGCTACACGTCCTCGCAGCGCAGGATTCAGGCGAGCTCGTCCAGGGCCTCACGGCCGTGGGTCGAGGCATCGTCTACGGCGGCGCCGCCATCGGCCCCGGCATCAGCATCGGCATCGTCGTGGGCAACGCCATCACGGCGATGGCCCGCCAGCCCGAGGCCGCCGGCATGGTCCGCACGACCATGTTCCTCGGCATCGCCTTCACCGAGGCCCTGGCGCTGTTCGGCTTCGTCCTCGCCTTCATCATCTCGGGCTGAGCCCGGACCTACGAGAAAGGTGACCACCGTGCGAACGCGCGCACCACTGGCCGGCCTGCTGCTGGCACTCGTCCTCGTCTTCGTCGGTCCGGCCGCTGCCAACGCGCAGAGCTCGGACCAGGTGAAGAAGGAGGCCAAGGAGCTCGCCGAGAAGAACGGCGGCAAGGAAGCCGACGTCAACTGCATCGGCGATCTCATCGACGGCAAGCGGGTCGACGACTGCCACAAGGCCCCGAGCCCGATCCTGCCGCCGACGAACGAGCTCATCTGGGGTGCGATCTCGTTCGTCGCCGTCTTCCTGCTGCTGTGGAAGTTCGGCTGGCCCGGGATCAAGGCCGGTATGAACGCCCGGACCGAGCGCATCAAGAGCGACCTCGACCAGGCCGAAGCGGCCCGCACCGAGGCCGAGGGCGTGCTCACCGAGTACCAGGCGCAGGTCGCCGACGCCAAGGGTGAGGCGGCCCGGATCATCGAGGACGCCCGCCAGACCGCGGACGCGATGAAGCGCGACCTGCAGGCGCAGGCCGAGGCCGACATCGCGGCACAGCGCTCGAAGGCGGCGTCGGACATCGAGGCCGCGAAGGCGCAGGCGCTGGCCGACCTCCGTGGTGAGGTCGCGACGATCGCCATCGGTGCCGCAGAACGGGTCGTCGAGCGCAACCTCGATCCCGAGACCAACAAGGCCCTGGTCGAGAGCTTCATCGACCAGGTCGGCGCGGGACGGAACTGATGGCCGAGCCCGCGCCGCAGAGCGACCGGGTCGAGGCCTACGCCGAGGCCCTGTACGCGGTCGCCCGGGCCGAGGGCGACACCAAGACGGTGGTCGACGAGCTGTTCACGGTCTCACGTGCCCTCGAGGGCAACGACGAGCTCCGCGAGAAGCTGACCGACCCGCACATCCCGGTGGCGCTGCGCCAGCAGATCGTGCAGGACCTGCTCGGCGGTCGGGCCTCGGCCACGACCACCAACCTGGTCGGCATGCTCGTCGGCAACGGCCGGACCCGTCAGATCCCGGCGATCGTCGCCTCGATGGTGGAGCTCAGCGCCCGCGAGGCCGACAAGGAGGTCGCCGAGGTCCGCTCGGCCGTCGCCCTCTCCGACGACCAGGTCAGCCGGCTGGCCGACGCGCTGCACAAGGCCACCGGCAAGTACGTCGACATCCGGGTCGTCATCGACGAGTCGGTCAAGGGCGGCCTCGTCGCCCGCGTGGGCGACACCGTCATCGACGGCTCGGTCCGTCGCCGTCTCGAACTGCTTCGCAACTCCCTGTAGGAGAGAGCCAACGTGGCCGATCTCACGATCAACCTCGACGACATCAGCGCGGCCCTGCGCAAGAACCTCGAAGGGTTCAGTCCCGACGTGTCCGCCGCACAGGTAGGCCGCATCCTCGAGGTCGGTGATGGCATCGCCCGCATCTCGGGCCTGCCGGACGCGGCCGTGAACGAGCTGCTCGAGTTCGAGGACGGCAGCGTGGGCCTCGCGCTGAACCTCGACGAGGAGTCGATCGGCGCGGTCGTGCTCGGCGACGTGCGCAACATCGAGGAGGGCCAGTCGGTCAAGGCGACCGGCGACATCCTCTCGGTGTCGGTCGGCGACGGCCTCCTCGGCCGGGTGGTCGACGCGCTCGGTCACCCGATCGACGGCAAGGGCCCGCTGACCAACGTCACCACCCGCCGCATGGAGGTGCAGGCGCCCGGGATCATGGGCCGCAAGCCCGTGCACGAGCCGCTGCAGACAGGCATCAAGGCCATCGACGCGATGACGCCGATCGGCCGGGGCCAGCGCGAGCTGATCATCGGTGACCGCAAGACCGGCAAGACCACGGTCGCGATCGACACCATCCTCAACCAGAAGGGTCTGGGGGTGAACTGCGTGTACGTCGCCATCGGCCAGAAGGCCTCGACGGTCGCGCAGACGGTGGCGACCCTCGAGCAGCACGGCGCGATGGAGTACACGGTCGTCGTGGTGGCGGCTGCGTCCGACCCCGCTCCGTTCAAGTACCTCGCTCCCTACTCCGGCTGCGCCATGGGCCAGCACTGGATGGACAACAGCGCCCACGGCCTCGTCGTCTACGACGACCTGTCGAAGCAGGCCGAGGCCTACCGCCAGGTGTCGCTCCTGCTGCGCCGCCCGCCGGGCCGCGAGGCGTACCCCGGCGACGTGTTCTACCTGCACAGCCGGCTGCTCGAGCGGGCGGCCAAGCTGTCCGACGAGAACGGCGCCGGCTCGCTGACCGCGCTGCCGGTCATCGAGACCAAGGCCGGCGACATCTCGGCCTACATCCCGACCAACGTCATCTCGATCACCGACGGCCAGATTTTCCTCGAGGACGACCTGTTCAAGTCGGGTATCCGGCCCGCCATCAACGTCGGCCAGTCGGTGTCCCGGGTGGGTGGCGCGGCGCAGATCAAGGCCATGAAGAGCGCGGTCGGCACGCTCAAGGGCGACCTCGCGCAGTTCCGCGAGCTGCAGGCGTTCGCCTCGTTCGGCTCCGAGCTCGACGCGGTGTCGCAGGCGACCCTCGACCGCGGTTACCGGCTGACCGAGCTCCTCAAGCAGGGGCTCAACTCGCCGCTGCCGGTCGAGGAGCAGGTCGTGGTGCTGTACGCGGGTACCCGCGGCTACCTCGACAAGGTGCCGGTGCCCGACGTCCAGCGGTTCGAGGCCGAGCTGCTCGAGTGGCTGCGGGCCCGTCACAGCGACGTGCTCAACGGCATCCGCTCGAGCGGTGCGATCGAGGACGAGGACAAGCTCGACGGCGCGCTGCGCAACTTCGCCGACGACTTCGTGCCCTCCAGCACCTCGGGCGACGAGGGCTAGGAGACCGACCGGTGGCAGGTGGCCAGGAGCGTGTCCTGCGTCGACGCATCAAGTCGGTGCAGTCGACCAAGAAGATCACGCGCGCCATGGAGCTCATCGCGGCGAGCCGGATCGTCAAGGCGCAGCAGCGCGTCGCGGCGGCCCGGCCCTACAGCGAGCGGATCACCGAGGTGATCCGCAACCTGGCCAAGGCCGGCGCCGGTCGGGGCTCACCGCTGCTCGAGGCTCGCGAGGAGATCACCACGGTCTGCTTCGTGGTGATCGCGGCCGACCGCGGCCTCGCCGGTGGCTACAACTCGTCGGTCATCCGCCTCGCGGAGCGGGCGCTGCTCGCCGAGCGGGCCCAGGGACGCCAGACCGCGCTGATCACGGTCGGCAAGAAGGCGCACGGGTACTTCCGCTTCCGCGGCTACGAGATCGCCGAGTCCTTCAGCGGCTTCTCCGACGACCCGTCCTACGAGGACGCACGGGCGGTCGCCTCGTTCGTCACCGAGAAGTTCGAGGCCGGCGAGTACGACCAGGTGCGCATCGCGTACACCCGGTTCCTGTCGCTCGGCACGCAGCGGGCGACCGACTCGACCTTCCTGCCGCTCGAGCGGCTGGCCGAGGACGAGGCGCCGAGCGACGGACCCACCGCCGACTACGAGTTCGAGCCGAGCCCCGACGAGATCCTCGACCGGCTGCTGCCCCGCTACGCCGAGGCGCGGCTGTACGCGGCGATGCTCGACGCGGCCGCCTCCGAGCACGCCAACCGCCAGCGGGCGATGAAGTCGGCCACCGACAACGCCGACGACCTCATCACCAGGCTCAGCCGGGTGATGAACCGGGCCCGCCAGGACGCCATCACCACCGAGATCATGGAGATCGTGGGCGGCGCCGAGGCCCTGCGCCAGGGCGCCGGCAACCACGAGGACCTGCTGGTCGACGTCGTCGGCGGCGCGCACGACCTCTTCCCCGAGACCTACGACTCGCATCACCCGCACCATCCGAGGAGCGACGCATGACCATCACGAACGAGCCCGAGACCGGCACCAAGAAGGACGGTCGGGTCGTCGCGATCGCGGGGCCCGTCGTGGACTGCGAGTTCCCGAGCGACTCGATCCCCGAGATCAACACGGCCATCGCGATGAACATCACCGTCGACGGCAAGCCGGTCGAGGTCCAGGCCGAGGTCGCCCAGCAGATCGGTGACAACCGCGTGCGGGCCATCTGCCTCAAGCCGACCGACGGCATGACCCGCGGCACCGCAGCCCGCAACACCGGCCACGGCATCAGCGTGCCGGTGGGCGACAAGGTGCTCGGCCACGTGTTCAACGTGATCGGTGAGCCGCTCGACATCACCTCCGAGGAGCTCGGCGAGGTCGCCGACCGCTGGGAGATCCACCGTCACGCACCGGACTTCGACACGCTCGAGCCCTCGGCGACCATGTTCGAGACCGGCATCAAGGTCATCGACCTGCTCACCCCGTACAAGCAGGGCGGCAAGATCGGCCTGTTCGGCGGGGCCGGCGTCGGCAAGACCGTGCTCATCCAGGAGATGATCCGCCGCGTCGCCCAGAACCACGGCGGCGTGTCGGTGTTCGCCGGCGTCGGCGAGCGCACCCGTGAGGGCACCGACCTCCTCATCGAGATGGACGAGGCCGGCGTGCTCGAGAAGGCCGCCCTCTGCTTCGGTCAGATGGACGAGCCGCCGGGTGTCCGCCTGCGCGTTGCGCTCTCCGCGCTGACCATGGCCGAGTACTTCCGTGACGTGCAGCAGCAGGACGTGCTGCTCTTCATCGACAACATCTTCCGGTTCACGCAGGCCGGCTCCGAGGTGTCGACGCTGCTCGGCCGCATGCCCTCGGCCGTGGGCTACCAGCCCACGCTGGCCGACGAGATGGGCGAGCTGCAGGAGCGGATCACCTCGACCCGGGGGCGCTCGATCACCTCGTTGCAGGCCGTGTACGTACCGGCGGACGACTACACCGACCCGGCGCCGTTCACGAGCTTCACCCACTTCGACGGCACCACCGAGCTGAGCCGTGACATCGCGGCCCTCGGCATCTATCCCGCCGTGGACCCGCTCGCGTCGACGTCGACCATCCTCGCCCCCGAGGTCGTGGGCGAGCGCCACTACAACGTGGCCCGCGAGGTGCAGCGCATCCTGCAGCGCTACAAGGAGCTGCAGGACATCATCGCCATCCTCGGCCTCGACGAGCTCTCCGAGGAGGACAAGATCACCGTCGCCCGGGCCCGCAAGACCCAGCGGTTCCTCAGCCAGCCGATGTACGTCGCCGAGACGTTCACCGGTCTGCCCGGCGTCACCACGCCGGTCGACGAGATGGTCGACTCCTTCGAGGCCCTCACCCGGGGCGACCTCGACGACCTGCCGGAGCAGGCCTTCCTGAACGTGGGTGGCGCGGACGCCGCCCGCAAGAAGGCCGACGAGCTCCGGGCCTCGGCGGGCAGCTGACGATGAGCCTGGAGGTCCAGGTCGTCTCGCCGGAGCGGATCCTCTGGACGGGTGACGCCGAACGGGTCATCACCCGCACCGCCGGTGGCGGCGGTGAGATCGCCTTCCTGACCGGGCACGCGCCCTTCGTCGGCGCGCTCGACATCGGCGTCACCCGGGTCCTGCCCGCCGGTGGCGGCGAGGAGCTGGCGGTGGCCGTCCACGGAGGCTTCGTGGAGGTCTCGGGCGACCAGGTGTCGATACTCTCCGACGTGGCCGAGCTGGCCGACGACATCGACGTGAGCCGGGCCCAGGCGGCGCTCGACCGGCTCCAGGGCACCACGCCGACCGAGGACGATGCCGAGGAGGTGGAGCTCGCGCTCCGCCGCGCCCAGGCCCGCCTCGACGCCGCGCAGCGGTCTTCCTGACACCCGCCCGCACTTCGGAGAAATTTCTTCGGAGCAGGGTTTGCGGCCTGGTCCGGCCGGGGACATATCCGCTGCGTTGAGAACGACGCCGGAGCTGGATCCCCGCCCCAGCCCGGAGCAACGTCCCTCAACCGAACCACCCGCATCGAGCCCGCCGGTCCTCCCCCCCCGCCGGCGGGTTCGACGCGTCCGGGCACAGACGCGACTGAAGGCAATACCGGTCGGAATCCGACCGGTATTGCCTTCGGAGATCAGTCCTCGAGGAGCTCCAGGAGGCGGTTCGGGGGGCGGCCGATCACGGCGCGGTCGCCCTTGATGATGATCGGGCGCTCGATGAGGATCGGGTGGGCGACCATCGCGTCGATGAGCTCGTCGTCGCTGGCGTCGCCCAGGGCCAGCTCCTTGAAAGCCGGCTCGCCCACCCGCATCATCGCCTTCGGGTGACGGATGCCGAGCATCGTCATCAGGCCCTCGATGTCGGGCCGCGTCGGGTTCTCCTTCAGGTACTCGATGACGTGGGGTTCGACGTCCTGCTCCTGGAGCAGGGCCATCGCCTCCCTCGACTTCGAGCAGCGCGGGTTGTGGTAGATCGTGACGTCGGCCAATGCCCCTCCCAAGGTCAGCCGGGTGGCGGGCGCCGGAGCGCCCCTTGTCAGCCGAACTCGATCGAGCTGAACTCTCTGAGCTTCTCGAGACGGTGGCGGGCGTTGATGAGTCGGGCGGTCCCCGACTTCGACCGCATCACGAGCGACTGGGTCGTCGCTCCTCGGGCGTCGTAGTGCACGCCCTTCAAGACCTCTCCATCGGTGATGCCGGTGACGGCGAAGAAGCAGTTGTTGCCCTTCACCAGATCATCCGTGGTCAGCACCTGCTCCAGGTCGTACCCGGCGGCGAGGGCAGCAGAACGCTCACCTTCGTTCCGGGGCCAGAGGCGGCCCTGGATGGCGCCTCCGAGGCCCTTCATGGCCGCCGCGGCGATCACGCCCTCGGGGGTGCCGCCGATGCCGAAGAGGATGTCGGCGCCG
>JAFBAD010000191.1 GCA_019247975.1 Acidimicrobiia bacterium | reverse complement strand
CTCGGCGTGCTCGGTGATCACCATGTCACCGCTCGCCGCGATGTTGCCGTCCTCGAGCACGTAGCCGGCGAGCGGCTCGAGGCCGAGCCGCAGCCGCGCCTCGGTCTCGGCCGGGCCGTACGCGCCCTCCTCCACGCCGAGCACCGGCACGTCGACGTAGTGACCCCGTTCGCTCATGAACGAGCCGACCGCGGCGAAGTCCCGCTGGCGCAGCGCGTCCCAGAAGCGCAGCACGAGCTCGGTGTTGGCCTGCGGGTCGCTCATGGGCTGAGCCTCACAGATCGCGCGCCATGTTCTCGAACCGCGTGTAGTGGCTGAGGAACGACAGCTGCGCGAGGCCGGTGGGGCCGCTGCGGTGCTTCGCCACGATGATCTCGGCCAGACCCGCGTGCTCGGGCGAGGGCTCGTACACCTCGTGGCGGTAGATGAACATCACGACGTCGGCGTCCTGCTCGAGGGCGCCGGACTCACGCAGGTCCGACAGCATCGGCCGCTTGTCCGCGCGCTGCTCCAAGCCACGGTTGAGCTGCGCGAGCGCGATGACCGGCGCCTCGACCTCGCGAGCCAGGAGCTTGAGCCCGCGGCTGATCTCGGACACCTCGACCTGGCGGTTCTCCGCGCTGGTGCGGCCGGTCATCAGCTGGATGTAGTCGACGATGACCATGCCGATCTCGCCGACGTCGCTGCGCAGCCGGCGGGCCTTCGAGCGGATCTCCATGACGTTGACGTTCGGGTTGTCGTCGATCCAGATCGGCGCCTCGGCCAGGCGTCCGGTCGCGTTGACGATGGCCTCCCAGTCACCGGTCGAGAGGTTGCCGTTGCGCACCTTCTTGGAGTCGACCCGGGCCTCCGAGCAGAGGATGCGCTGGCTGAGCTCGACCTTGCTCATCTCGAGGGAGAACACGAGCACCGGGCGGTGCGCCTTCATCGCCGCGTGGGCGGCCATCCCGAGCGCGAACGACGTCTTGCCCATGGCCGGGCGGGCGCCGATCACCACGAGGGAACCGGGCTGCAGACCGGAGGTCATCTCGTCGAGGTCGTAGTAGCCGGTCGGGGTGCCGGTGATCTCCGATCCCCGGTCGTAGAGCTCCTCGAGGCGGTCGAGGGTCTCGCGGAGGAGCTCCTTGATCGGCGCGGTGGTGCCCTCGCCTTCGTGCCGGGCGATGTCGAAGACGAGCGACTCGGCCTCGTCGACCGCCTTGCGCACGTCGTCGGGCAGGCCGTAGGCCCGCTCGGCGATCGTGCCGGCCGCGCCGATGAGCCGGCGCAGCAGCGCGTGGTCGCGCACGATGCGGGCGTAGTGGGCGGCGTTGCCGGTGCCCGGTGCGTTGGCCTGCAGCGCGAGCAGCGCAGACGGACCGCCCACGGTCTCGAGCAGGTCGCGGCGGCGCAGCTCCTCGGCGACGGTGATCGGGTCGACCGCCGCGCCGCGTGCGGTCAGGACGCTGACGACGTCGAAGATGTGCGCGTGCGACGGCCGGTAGAAGACGTCCGAGCCGGTGATGACCTCGCTCGCCGCGGCGACCGCGTCGCGCGAGAGCAGCATGGCGCCGAGCAGTGCCTCCTCGGCTTCGAGGTTGTGCGGAGGGACGCGACCAGCCGGTGCTCTCGGCGCGCGCGCGTCATCGGTTCGTTCCATCACCATGCCGCGTTCACCTTGCCGGAAGTCGGCTGTGGGCAACCAGGACCGAAACCCTGGGGACAGATTGGGGACAACGATGCGGTTGGTGGGGGGACCGGCCGCGGCCGGCCCCGATCAGTCCCCGCTGACCTCGACGGTGACCGGGAACTCCACGTCGGCGTGCAGCTTCACCGGGATGAGGTGGCTGCCCGCCTCCTTGATCGGCTCCTCGAGCTTCACCTGCCGGCGCTCGAGCTCGATGCCGGTCTGGGCGGCGATCGCCTCCACGACCTCGGCCGTGCCGACCGAGCCGAACAGGCGGCCCTCGGTGCCGACCCGCGCCTGGATCGAGATGGCGGTCGGGACCAGCCGCTTGGCGATCTCCTCCGCCGCCGCGCGGTCGGCCGCGTCCTTCACGTTGCGGGACCGACGCATCTTCTCGGCCTGGGCCTCGGCCCCGGACGACGCCTTCATCGCCCAGCCGCGCGGGAGCAGGTAGTTCCGGGCGAAGCCGTCGGCCACGTCGACCACATCGCCCTTGTGGCCGACGGTGTCCACGTCGGTGCGGAGGATGACCCGCATCAGGCCTCGGCCTCCACCACGTCGTCACGCTCGTCGCCGTCGACGTCGGTCTCGGCCGCGCCAGGACCGGGCGGCGGAGCGGTCGGGCGGGGCGGCGGCCCGTCGGCCCGCAGGCCGGGACGGTCGCCGCGGTCGCGGTCACGGGCGCCTCGCTGCTGCGTGACGCGGTTGGTGTAGGGCAGCAGCGCCATCTCGCGCGCGTTCTTGATGGCCAGCGCGATCGTGGCCTGCTGCTGCGCGTCGTTCCCGGTGACCCGACGAGCGCGGATCTTGGCCCGGTCGGACATGAAGCGACGCAGCAGGTTCACGTCCTTGTAGTCGACGTACTGCACCCGCTCCTGGCTGAGGATGCTGATCTTCTTCTTGGCCCGGCGGGCGTTGTCCTTGTTCTTGCCGCGGACCGGCTTGCGGGCCATCAGAAGGGCTCCTCGTCGTCGTTGTAGCCACCGCCGCCACCACCACCGCCGCCGGAGGGGGCCTCGTTCGGGATCGGCCGGCCGCCGCCACCACCGGAGCCGCCGCCCTGGCCCGGCTCGCGCCGCTCGTTCTTCGTGATCTCGACGGTGGCCCAGCGCAGGCTGGGCGCGATCTCGTCGGCCACGACCTCGACCTTCGAGCGCTTGTCACCGTTCTCGGTCTCCCACGAGCGCTGCTCGAGGCGACCGTTCACGATCACGCGGGCGCCGCGGTGCAGGGACTCGCCGACGTTCTCGGCCATCTGGGCCCAGCACTTGACGTCGAAGAACGACGTCTGCTCCTCCCACTCGTTGTTCTGGCGGTTCTGCCACCGGCGGTTCACGGCGAGGCCGAAGGTGGCCACCGCCTGCCCCGAGGGGGTGAACCGCAGCTCGGGGTCGCGGGTGACGTTGCCGACGAGGGTGACGCTGTTGTCTGGCATCGGGTGTGCTCCTGTTCCCGACTACCCGGCCGTCTCGGCCGGGGTCGCCTGCTCGTCGAACAGGCCGCGCTTCGCGGCCTCGTGGTCCGGCAGGCGGATGAGCTTGTGGCGGACGACCTCGTCCGCGAGGCGCAGGGTCGTCTCGAGGTGGTCGAGGGCACCTGGCTCGGCCAGGATCTCGAACACCACGTAGAAG
>JAFBAD010000087.1 GCA_019247975.1 Acidimicrobiia bacterium | reverse complement strand
GTGGAACAAGCGGCACCCGGCGGTGACGTCCGATGCCCTCGACTGGTTCGTCGTCTGGGACGACAACAACAGCTCCGCCACCCAGGGCCTCGACATCTGGGGGAAGACCATCTCCCGCAACGGGTCCGTCGGCCTCGCCACCCCCATCGCCCTCGGCAGCGTCAACGAGTCGCAGCCGTCGATCGCGTGGAACGGCGGGACCTACCTCGTCGCCTACACGAAGGCGTTCTCGTCGAGCGACGACGACATCATCGGCCAGCGGGTGAGCCCGTTCGCCGGCTTCACGCTCAGCGACGGGACGAAGAACGGCGAAGCCCTCGGCAACGCCTTCTCCATCCAGGGCTCGTCGAAGGACCAGATGGATCCGACCGTCGCCTCGGAGGGCTACAACCAGCTGCCCTGCGACTCGTGCGCCGATCCGACCTCCCGGGGCACGAACTTCTACGTCGCCTACGCCGACAACCGGGGCGGCAACTGGGACATCTTCGGCGCCCGGATCAGTGCGACCGGCGGCAACCTCGACCCGGGCGGGAAGGTGGTGGCGAACTCGGCCAACGCCGAGGTGCCCAACCAGCACGGGGCGACGTTCAACGGCTCCTACTTCGTCGCCTTCCTCAAGAGCGGGACCGACGCGAGCCCGGGCGGCATCTACGCCTCGCGCGTCGACAAGAACGGCAAGGCCCTCGACGTTCCTCCGCTGACGATCCAGGACACCAACCAGACCGAGGAGGAGCCGGCGGTCAGCCGCGGCGACAAGAACGGCTGGGGGGTCGCCTACGTGGGCTGCGCGCCGGACAACCAGTGCGGCGTCGTCATGCGCCACGCGGCTCCGAAGTAGCCGCCATGGGTCATATCGCTCTACGATATGACCCATGGCCCGTCGAAGACCCGTCCTGTCGGGCCGGTGGCGACGCCTGTCGTTCTCCGAGACCATGGCCAACCCGGGCGCGCGGCTGTACGCGATCGTGCTCGGCGCCGGCCTGCTCGGTGGCTGCATCGGCGCCGCCTACCTGGCTGCGCTCCACCTGCTGCAGCGCGTCCTGTGGCCCACGCACTCGGGCCTCCTCGCCCACGGCATCCTCCTCGTCGTCGTCGGGGTGCTCGTAGGGGTCCTCACCCGGGCGCTCGGCAGTCCCGGCGACGTCGAGCTGCTGGTCGACAACATCCACGTCGCAGGCGGTGCGGAGGATCTCAAGCAGCTCCCGTCGCTCATCCCGATCTCGTTGCTGTGCGTCGCCACCGGCGGTGGTCTCGGCCCCGAGGCACCGCTGGTGCAGACGACGGGCACCGTCGGGTCGTGGGCCGCGAGCCGGATGCGCCTCGACGCGGCGGGCATGCGCGTGGTGACCATCACCGGGATGGCCGCCGGCTTCACGGTGCTGTTCGGTGCGCCGCTCGGCTCGGCGCTGTTCGCGCTCGAGATCCTGCACCGCCGTGGCCTCGAGTACTACGAGGCACTGATGCCGGCGGTGCTCGGCTCGCTGACCGGCTACGGGATCTACGTCCTCGTCAGCGGGGCGGGCATCAAGCCGGTGTGGACGCTGCCGCCGGTCGGCACGGTGCACCACGCCGACCTCTTGTGGGCCCTGGGGTGCGGCGTCGTCGGTGCCCTGATCGCGACGTCGTTCACCTACCTGAACCAGCTGCTCCGCGCCCTGTTCCGTCGGGTGCCGCCGCTGTGGCGGCCACCGATCGCCGGCCTCGCGCTCGCATTGCTGGCCTGCGCCTCGCCCTACGCGCTGACCTTCGGCGAGGCCCAGCTCGGCCACGTCGTCACGTCGGATCTCGCGCTCCGGACGCTCCTGCTCGCGGTCGTCGCCAAGCTGCTCGGCTCGTCGGTCACCCTCTCCGGTGGTTGGAAGGGCGGCTTCATCATCCCGCTCTTCTTCATGGGCGCGTGCCTCGGCGAAGCGGGCCACATCCTCTTCCCCAGCACGAACCAGGCGGTGCTCATCGCCGCGCTGATGGCCGCTTGCAACGTCGGGGTGACGAAGACGCCGCTCGGTTCGGTGCTCGTCGTCACCGAGATGGCGGGCCTCCGGCTGCTGCCGACGACCCTCATCGCATCGGTCGTCGCGCTCATCCTGACCTCCAACATCGGCCTCATCGACAGCCAGCGGCGACGCGCCGACACGGTGCCGCTCGAGGACGAAGCGTCGGACACGGACGCCGATGAGCGGCCCGGCTGACCCCCTCACCGACGCCGAGTACCGGGTGCTCGCCCGCTTCCGGTTCGCGCTGCGGGTCTTCCAGCGGTTCTCCGAGACCGCGGCGCGCGACGCCGGCATCACGCCGAACCAGCACCAGTTGCTGCTCGCCATCCGCGGCTTCCCCGACGGCGAGCCCACCATCTCGGACCTCGCCGAGTGGCTGCAGCTCCGGCACCACTCGACCGTCGAGCTCATCGACCGGGCCGCCGAGGCCGGGCTCGTCGACCGCCACGTCGACGCGGACGACCGTCGGCGCCAACGGCTGTCGTTGACGCGGCGGGGCGCGGTCCTGCTCGAGTCGCTGTCCACCGAGCACCGCGCCGAGCTCCGTCGCTTCCGCACCGAGATGGCCGACGTCCTGCGCGAGCTCAACTAGCGCGCAACTTCCGTCCGCTGTGCCGCAGGTGCGGCAGACAGCCAAGAGGACCGTTCGTACGGTCCGTCCATGAGGCTCCCGCGCAGCACCGTCCCCGTTCGCACGATCGCCCGGCTGTCGGCCGCGCTGGCCCTCGTCCTGCCGCTGGCCGGCGCAGTCACCGCGCTGGCCACGCAGTCCGCGCCCGCAGCGGCGTCGACCTACCAGGGGTCGGCCCTCTTCACGCCGAACGCGACCAACACCGCGCAGTCCTTCACGGTGCCGCCGGCGGTGACGCAGATCAGCATCAACGCGAAGGGCGGGCAGGGCGGCAACGGCGCCGGCTGGTCGGGCGCCAGCGGCGGCGCCGGGGGAAGCGCCGCCGCAGTCGTCGACCTGATCGGCGTGAACCCTGGTCAGACCCTCGTGATCAGCGTCGGCCGGGCCGGGGGGAACGGTGGGGCCGGCAGCTCGGGCGGCTCCGACGGGAGCAGCGGCAACGCCGGTGGGCCCGGCGGCAACGGGGACGGCATCTTCGCGGGCGCCGGAGGAGGCGGCGGTGCCGCCACCGAGGTCGGCCCGACCGGCGGCATCTACCTCGTCGCCGGTGGGGGCGGAGGTGGCGGCGGGAGCGGAGCCGTCGCCGGCTACAACGGCGGAAGCGGTGGCTCGGCGGCCGACCCTCCGGGCGGCGGTGCGAGCGGTTCGGGCGCTGGTGCCGGTTCCGGCGGTGGGTCGAAGGGGTGCAACAGCACCGCGGGCGATCCGGGCGGCAGCTCGTTCCTCGCCACGGGTGGAGGCGGAGGCGGGGGTGGCGGCGGCGGTTACGGCGGGCCCACCCCGAGCCTGTGTGGCGGCGCGGGTGGAGGGGCCGGGTTCGTCGGCGCCGGTGGCGCCGGTGGCGGCGGGGCCGGTGCCTCGTACGTGCAGGAGTCGACCAGCTTCGGCTCGACCATCTCGACGTCCACCACGGGCGGCGACGGTTCCGTCCTCATCACCTGGGGTCAGCCCACGTCCCGCACCAGCGTCTCGTCCACCGGGGCCACGACGGTCGGCGGTTCGCGCACGTTCACCGCGACGGTCGCACCGCCGTTCGGCATCGCCTCGCCCACGCCGACCGGGAGCGTCGGCTTCTACCTCAACGGGCGCCTCATCGGGACGTCCTCGCTCGCCGGTGGCACCGCGACGCTCACGACCGCCGACCTGGCCGGCGGCAGCGACAGCGTGCGGGCGCTGTACCTGGGCGACGACGTGTACGCCTCCTCCCAGGCGTTCACGAGCTTCACGATGACCGTGGCCGCACCACAGATGCACGCAGGCGCCACGCCCAACCCCTCCACCGGGAACTCACACCTGTACGGGACGGTCACCCCGCCGGCGGGTGCCGCCTCGGGCACACCCGTCCCGACCGGTTCGGTGCACCTCTACAACACGACGAACGGCCACCGCGTCGACGCCGGGACCTACGCGCTCGACGGGAACGGGCAGTGGGACCTGGTCGACGCGTTCTCGAACGCCTTCCACCTCTACACGTTCGAGGTCGACTACCCCGGCGACGGGAACTACGGCTCGGCGACCACGACCTTCTCCGTGCGCGTGCTCGATCAGACGTTCACGTCGTTGTCGTCCGGGCTCAACCCGGCGAAGGCCGGTCAGCCGATCCCGTTGACCGCATCCGTGGGCGACGTCAACGGAGCCGTCACGCCGACCGGGACCGTGACCTTCCTCGACGGTTCGACGGTGCTCGGCACCGCCACGCTCACGAACGGCGTCGCGAGCATCGTGACCACCCTGTCAGCGGGCACCCACGACTCGGTCATGGCCCGGTACGACGGCGACGACACCCACTTCGGCTCCTTCACCGAGCCGACCTCGCAACGGGTCGACCCGGCCGCTCCCCCCGTCGCCGACGCCGGCTCGGCCCTCCGCGCCCGCAAGGGAGCGGTCGTGACCGTCGACGGCACCAAGTCGAGCGACCCGCAGGGCGAGCCCCTGACCTACAGCTGGGTGCAGATCAGCGGTCTCCCCGCCACGATCGCCGACAAGAACGCGGCCCGCACCGCGGTCACGCTGCCGAACAAGGCAGGGACGGTGACGCTCCGCCTGACGGTCACCAACGCGGCTGGCCTGTCGAGCACCTCGGACGTCACCGTCACGGTCAGTCCGAAGTAGTCGGTCGGCCTGCTCAGCGGCTCCCTCGCCAGCGGTCGAGCTGACGGCGTTCGCGCTTGGTCGGCCGGCCGCTGCCGGGGAGCCGGCCGAAGAGCGGCGCCGGGTCGCGAGGCGGGGCCGGCGGGCTGTGATCGAGGTAGCAGGTGGCGGCGACCGCCGCGCCGACCCGCTTCTCGACGACGGCGACGACCTCGACGATCCTCGTGCGACCGTGGAGGCGGGCCTCGATGCGATCGCCGGGCGCGATCGCGTGGGCGGGCTTCACGGTGCGGCCGTTGACGTCGACGTGGCCGGCCTTGCACGCCTCGGTCGCATCCGACCGGGTCTTGCAGAGGCGGATGCCCCAGAGGTAGCGGTCGACTCTGGCCGATTCCATCAGCGGCCACCCCGCATCCGCTCGAGGTAGTCGCGCACCGCGGAGCGGTACTCGTCCTCGGTGAAGGCCCACTGCTGGTGGTCGGCGTCGCCCCACCCGGCTGCCATCGCCGGTGCGCTCCGACCGATGGCCGACGTCATCGCCCGCGTCATCGCGAGCGGACCGGGCGGAACCGCGAGCAGCTGATCGACGCATTCGTCCAGCGCGGTGTCGAGCTCGCCGGCGAGAGCGAGCCGCTGGACGTAGCCGGACCGCAGCAGCTCGTCGGCCGGGACCGAACGGCAGGTCATCACCCAGTCGCGGGTGAGCGGCAGTCCCACCTCGCGCACGAGCAAGGGGATGCCGGCCCACGTGAGCGGGATGCCGATCGCCAGCTCGGGGATGCGCACCACGGTGTCGGCGGTAGCGATGCGGATGTCGAACGCCGCGGCGAGCAGCGCGGCGCCGCCGATGACGTGACCGTGCAGCCCGGCCACCGTGGCCTGCGGCAGCCGGTCGAGCTGGGCCAGCAGGCGCTGCCACGTACCGGTGCGATGGCGTCGCGTCGACCAGTCGCCGGCGATCTCGGGGTACGCGGTCGATCGGAGATCGGCGCCGGCCGAGAACGCCCGGCCTGCGCCGGTGAGCACGAGCACCCGCACGTCCGGCCGTTCCTCGAGCTCGTCGAGCAGCTCGACGATGCCGCGGCGCACCTCGTCGTTCAGCGCGTTGAGCGAGTCCGGGCGATCGAGCACGAGTCGGGCGACGGGCCCGTCGATCGATGCCTGCACGCCGCTGCTCACCGCCCGATGCTCGCACGACCGGGTGTGCCGCACCTGCGGCAGACAGGAAGTGGGACCGTTCGTACGGTCCCTCCATGGGTCTCCGTCTGCGCCGCTCCGTCCGCATGATCGCCCGCCTGTCTGCTGCGGGCGCGCTCGTCCTGCCAGTCGCCGGCGCGGTGACCGCGCTGGTCACGCAATCGCCGGTGGCCGCGTCGACCTACCAGAGCTCGGCCCTGTACACGCCGGCGGCGAACAACGTGGCGCAGTTCTTCACGGTGCCGCCGGCGGTCACGCAGATCGCGATCGACGCCAAGGGCGGTCAGGGCGGTGACGGCGGCAGCTCGGCAGGCGTGAGCGGTGGCTCCGGCGGGAAGGCCGCGGAGGTCATCGACCTGGTCCCGGTGTCGCCTGGCGACACCCTGATCATCGCCGCGGGCCGGGCCGGAGGCAGCGGCGCGGCCGGGACCGCCGGCACGAACGGGAACCTCACCGACGCCGGCGGCGCCGGGGGCGGCGGGGCCGGCACCCCCGCGGGCAACGGTGGGGGCGGGGGCGCAGCCACCCGCGTCGGCGCCTTCCAGGGGGCCATCCTCCTCGTGGCCGGCGGGGGCGGTGGCGGTGGTGGAGGCGGCGGCATCGTCGGGTACAGCGGCGGTGCCGGGGGCGTCGCCGGCGACCCCCCGGGCGGTGGAACCGGCGGCAGCGGCCCGGGTGCGGGGTCGGGTGCCGGGACGAAGTCGTGCGCCAGCGGCACGCGCACCGGCGACAGCGGCGGCAACGCCGACAACTGGACGCTCGCGGGGGCCGGCGGGGGTGGCGGCGGCGGCTTCGGTGGCACCAACACCGGCCTCTGCGGAGGCGCCGGTGGCGGTGCCGGGGGCCTCGGCGCCGGCGGTGGTGGCGGCGGCGGGGCCGGCGCCTCGTACGTCAACGACTCGAACAGCTTTGCCTCGAACATCCTCACGTCATCCACCGGTGGCGACGGCTCGGTGCTCATCACGTGGGGCCAGCCCACGTCCCGCACGTCCGTCTCGTCCACCGGGGCGACGACGGTCGGCGGCGCGCGCACCTTCACCGCCACCGTCTCACCCTCGTTCCCCATCACCACGCCGGCGCCGACGGGCACCGTGAACTTCTACGAAGGCACGCGCCTGCTCGGCTCACGTTCGTTGGACGGTGGGACCGCGACCTTCACGACCGCGGACCTCGTCGGCGGCAGCAACACCGTGCGGGCCGCGTACCAGGGCGACGCCGTGTACGCGTCGTCGCAGTCGTTCAACACGTTCTCGATGGGGTTGGGCACGCCGCGGGTGCAGGCGAGCACCAGCCCCGATCCGACCACCGGCAGCGCCCACTTCCTGGCGGCGGTCAGCACGCCGGACGGCTCGGCAGCGACCGCTCCGGTGCCCACGGGCACGGTGCAGTTCGTCGACACGACCGACGGCCATCGCATCGACTCGGGGACGTACACGCTCGACGGCAACGGTCAGCTCGACGTGCCCAGCCAGTTCTCGAACGACGCGCACCTCTACACCTTCGACGCCATCTACTCGGGCGACGCGAACTATTCGTCGGCGACGACGTCGTTCTCGGTGCACGTGGTCGACGCCTCGTTCACGTCGATCGACTCCGGCCTCAACCCGGCCAAGGTCGGCCAGCACGTGCCCCTGACCGCGTACGTCAACGACATCACCGGATCGACGACGCCGACGGGGACGGTGACGTTCTACGACAACGGGGCCGTCCTCGGCACCGCCACGCTCGCGGGCGGTCGGGCCACGCTGTCGCCCACGCTCAGCTCGGGCACGCACTGGATCGCGGCGCAGTACAGCGGTGACAGCGTGCACCTCGGGTCCCCGTCCGACGCCCTCGAGCAGGTGATCGAAGCAGCCCAGGCGCCGGTGGCCGACGCGGGTTCGCCGAGCAGGGCTCGCAAGGGCGCGACGGTCACGGTGGACGGCACCAGGTCGACCGACCCGCAGGGAGAGCCGCTGACCTACCAGTGGGAGGAGATCAGCGGACTGCCGGCCACGATCGCCGACAAGGGTTCGGCCCGGACCAGCGTCATCCTGCCGAAGACCGCGGGGACGGTGAAGCTGCGGCTCACGGTCACCAACGCGGCCGGCCTGTCGAGCACCTCGGACGTGACGATCACCGTCAGCCCGAAGTGAATCGTTCGGTCGCCGATGAGTTCGCGCCGGACGTGGTGTCGTATCGGGCATGCCCACCGCTGAGATCGACGGCCTTCCCATCTGGTACGAGGAGCACGGCGACCCGGACGGTCCCCCGCTCATCGCCCTGCACGGAGGCATCACCACGTTCGGGTGGAGCTTCGACCCGGTCCTCCCGTGGCTCACCGACGGGCGGCGGGTGATCGGCGTCGAGCTCCAGGGTCACGGCCACACGCCGGACAACGGACGGCCGATGTCGATCAACCGGTTCGCCGACGACATGGCCGAGCTGCTCGATCACCTCGGCATCGAGCAGGCCGACTTCTGGGGGTTCAGCCTCGGTGCGCTGACTGCGAACGGGGTGGCGATCCGGCGTCCGGAGAAGGTCCGCCGGCTCATCCTGTCGGCGGTCAACACCCGACCCGACGGCTACCACCCGGAGATCACCGCCCCGGAGCAGGACGATCCTCGCCTCCCGACGCAGGAGGAGTTCGAGCAGTGGCACGCCGCCTACGACGCGGTCGCGCCGAACAAGGACGACTTCTTCCCCTTCCTCGAGCGCATGCAGCCCGTCGTGCACGAGTGGGAGGGCTGGACCGAGGACGAGATCCGCTCGGTGCAGGCGCCGACGTTGCTGATCATCGGCGACCACGACTTCGTCCGCCTCGACCACGCGGCCGAGATGCTCGATCTCTTCCCGGACTGCGGCCTGGTGGTCCTGCCGAGGACCAGGCACACCGAGGTCATGCAGCGCCCCGAGCAGCTGCGGGCCGTGGTGGAGCCGTTCCTCGCCTGACCGAGCGCGTCGACGCCGGGCTCAGGCGATGAGACCGAGCTCCCGGGCCCGCCGGACCGCCTCCCGCCGGTTCGGCACGGCGAGCTTGGCGAGGATGGCCGACACGTGGTGGTCCACCGTCTTCTCCGAGAGGAAGAGGTGGGCCGCCAGCTCGGCGTTGGTGGAACCGTCGCTCAGCGCGCCCAGCACCTCGAGCTGGCGGGCGGTGAGGCCGGCCGGGTTCGCCCGGGTGGCGGCCCGCCGGCGCGACGGGACGCTGGTGCTCCCCGCGGCGCGCAGCTCCAGGCGCAGCTTCGCCGCGGTCGCGTCGGCGCCCAGCCGGTCCAGCGCGTCGAGCGCGGCACGGGTGAGGTCCGGTCGATCGGTGTCGAAGGCGGCCAGCGCGGCGTCGTACGGCAGCCGGGCCTGCTCGAAGGCGGCGATCGCCGCGTCGACGTCGCCGGCGAGCAGCGCGGCGTAGGGCGGCGCGACGTCGGTCGCCACCGGGTCGAGGCCGAGGCGGCGCAGCCAGACCGCGAGCTCGCCGCGCGACCACTCGAGGCCGGTTCGGGGCGACTCGTCGAGCAGCGTCATCCACTCGCCGACGCGCTGATCGGCGTCGCCGGTGAGCCACGCTTGCTCGGCGAGCGCCGCCGCCGCAGGCAGCTGACGGATCGGCTCGCCGTAGCGGCAGGCGAGCTCCCACCCGAGCTCCAGGTCGCCGCTGGGCACGCCAGTCCGGCGCAGGCAGATCAGCCCGCGGATGATGTGGGGCCACGTCCTCGCCAGCGGCGCGGACTCCCCGTCGAGCACCGCGTCGGCGTCGGCCACCGCGCCGTCCCACGAACCGGACATCAGCTCCGAGCGCCCGCGCAGGCCGACCTGCCAGACCCGGCAGACGGGCAGGTCGTGCTCGTCCATGAGCGGGATGCTGTGGCTGAGCAAATCGTCGGCGTCGTCGAGCCGGCGCTGCTCGACGTCGAGGTAG
>JAFBAD010000062.1 GCA_019247975.1 Acidimicrobiia bacterium | reverse complement strand
GGTCGAGCGCCGCTACCGGCCGGGCACGCTCGTGCTCGAGACCACCTTCCACACCGCCGACGGCGTGGTGCGGATCACCGACTGCATGCCGGTGCGGGGCGACGCGCTCGACCTCGTGCGCCGGGTCGAGGGCGTGTCGGGTCGGGTGCCGATGCGCATGCACCTGACCGTCCGCTTCGACTACGGCTCGATCGTCCCGTGGGTGTTCCGCGCACCGGAGGGCCTCGCCATGGTGGCCGGTCCCGACGGCCTGTTGCTGCGGACACCGATCGAGCTCCGGGGTGAGGACTACTCGACGGTCGGCGAGTTCACCGTCGAGGAAGGCGACCACATCCCCTTCGAGCTGGTCTGGTACCCGTCGCACGTCGAGCCGCCCGAGAGCGCGCCGGTCGACGAATCGATCGAGGTCACCACGCGCTGGTGGACCGACTGGAGCGGCCGGGCCGAGGCGACCGGGCCGTGGGCGGACGCGGTTCGCGACTCGCTCGTGGTGCTGAAGGGCCTGACGTACGCGCCGACCGGCGGCATCGTCGCCGCGGCCACGACGTCGCTGCCGGAGGCGATCGGCGGACCACGCAACTGGGACTACCGGTTCTGCTGGCTGCGCGACGCGACGTTCACCCTGCTGGCGCTGATGGAGGGCGGGTACACCGACGAGGCGAAGGCGTGGCGGGCGTGGCTGCTCCGGGCGCTGGCCGGCCAGCCCGACCAGGCGCAGATCATGTACGGCCCGGGCGGCGAGCACCGCCTGACCGAGCTCGAGCTCGACTGGCTGCCGGGCTACGAAGGATCACGGCCGGTGCGCATCGGCAACGGCGCGCACGAGCAGTTCCAGCTCGACGTGTTCGGCGAGGTGCTCGACGCGCTCCACCAGGCCCGGGTCACCGGCATCGACGACATGGACGGTGCGTGGAACCTCGAGACCAAGTTGGTGGAGGTGGTCGAGGACCACTGGAACGAGCCCGACGACGGCATCTGGGAGGTGCGGGGCGGTCGTCAGCACTTCACCCACTCGAAGGTCATGGCCTGGGTCGCGCTCGACCGCGCGATCCGCTCGGCCGACCGCTTCGGGCTGGACGCGCCGACCGAGCGTTGGAGCGCGCTGCGCGACCGCATCCACGCCGAGGTGCTCGAGCGGGGGGTCGACGACCGCGGGGTGTTCGTGCAGGCCTACGGATCGAAGGCGCTCGACGCGTCGGCGCTGATCGTCCCGCTGGTGGGCTTCCTCCCGCCCGACGATCCGCGGGTCGTGGCGACGGTCGAGACGATCGACCGGGAGCTGAACGACGACGGGTTCATCCGCCGCTACCACCCAGACCACGCGGCCGACGACGGGCTGGCCGGAGGCGAGGGCACGTTCCTCATGTGCACGTTCTGGATGGCCGACTGCCTCGCGCTGCTCGGTCGCACCGACGAGGCCACCGACCGGTTCGAGCGGCTGCTCGCCCTGCGCAACGACGTCGGCCTGCTCGCCGAGCAGTACGACCCGTCGGCCAAGCGCCTCCTCGGCAACTTCCCCCAGGCGTTCAGCCACGTGTCCCTGGTCAGCACGGCCGCGGCGCTCGGCGGGAGCAACGGCCTGCGCACCCGCCGGAGCTGAGGCGGTCGTCCCGACCTACGCCAGGTGGTCGACGAACTTCTCGAGCTGACGCAGGTTGCGGCACTCGAAGGTGCCGTCGCAGAACGTGGCGTACTCGCCGACGATCGAGTCGCCGGTGTCCCAGTAGCTGCGCGGCTCCGGGTTCAGCCAGTACACGTGGCGGGCCCGGTGCTGCATCTCCTTGACCACCCAGCTCTGCGACGCGTGGTAGTTGTTCCGTGCGTCGCCGAGGATCATCACGGTGGTCTTCGGACCGATCTCCTTGCCGTACTTCTCCCAGAACGCCTCGAAGGCGTGGCCGTAGTCGGAGTGGCCGTCGACCCAGACGACGTCGGCCTCGGTGTTGACGCGGTGCACGGCCTCGGTGACGTCCTCGACGCCTTCGAAGAAGCTCGTCACCTCGTCGACGCCGTCGATGAACACGAACGCCCGCACCTTCGAGAACTGGTGGCTGATCGCGTAGACGAGCATCAGGGTGAACCGGGCGAACGCAGCGACTGACCCTGAGATGTCGGCGACGACGAAGATCTCGGGCTTGTGCGGCCGCGGGTAGCGGAACTTCGGCTCGGCCGGCACGCCGCCGTAGCTGAGCGAGTGGCGGACCGTGCTGCGGAAGTCGAGCGGGCCCTTGCGTCCGTGGCGGCGCTTGCGGGCCAGCCGCACCGCGAGGCGACGGGTGAGCGGGTACAGCGCCTTGCGGAGCCCGACCATCTCCTCGCGGCTCGCGTGCATGAAGTCGATGTCCTCGGGCAGCGGCTTGCGCAGCGTGCGGGCCATCGCTTCGACGCCGCGGTCAGCGACCAGCCGCCGCCGGATCTCGGCCTCGATCTCCTTCTTCAGCGACTCGATGCGGATCCGGAACTCGTCCTCCTCGAGGCGCTCCTCGAGCGGGCTGAGCGGGTTGCCCTGGTCCTCGGCCTTGTCGCGCGTCTGCTGCATGAGCTTGTCGAGCACCGCGTCGAGGTCGAGGTTCCGCAGCGTGCGGTACAGGTAGTACGTGCCGCCGACCGGCCGGCCCGGCTCCATGCCGGCGAAGCGGCGCACGGCCTGGCGGGCGATCGCCCGGAGCAGCGCGTCGTTGCCCTGCATGAGCGCCTGGTAGAGCAGCTCGGCGAGCTCCTCGGGCGTGAGCGCGTCGCCGCCGCCACCGCCGCGACCCATGCCCTCGCCTTCGTTGCCCTGGTCGCCCTCGCCCTCCATGTCGTCGAGGAGCTGCGCGAGGTCGTCGGTGTCATCGCCGATCGCGTGGTGGCCGCCCCGCAGCGAGAAGTACACCTCGAAGACCGTCTCGAAGGCCCGCCAGTGCGCGTGGTTCTTCACGAGCGTCGCCGCCAGCGCGTACTTGAACGCGTCGCGGTCCTCGATCGGGATGTGGGTGATCGCCTCCATCGCGTCGAGGTTCTCGGTGAGGCTCACCGGCAGGCCGGCCTCACGCAGCTCCGAGATGAACCCCGACAGCAGCTCGAGCATCGGCGAGCGGGTGTCGGTCATCGGTCGACGGCTACTTCGGGCCGGGGGCGAACACCTTGGCGGCGTTCTGGTCGGTGCTGAACTCCTTCAGCGCCTTGGCGATGTCGCTCTGGTACTTGAGCAGGATGTTCGCCGTGCTCGACGCGGTCTCCGCGTCGACGGTCTCGACGCCGAGCAGCAGCAGCGTGCGGGCCCAGTCGAGCGACTCGGACACCGACGGCGACTTCTTCAGCTCGAGCTGGCGCAGCGAGCGCACGATGCGCGCCACCTGGTCGGCCAGGGCGTCGCTGACACCCGGCACCTTGGTGAGCACGATCTCCTTCTCGCGGTCCATGTCGGGGTAGTCGACGTGGAGGTAGAGGCAGCGCCGCTTGAGCGCTTCGGAGAGCTCGCGGGTGTTGTTCGAGGTGAGGAACACGAGCGGGATCTGCTTGGCCACGACGGTGCCGAGCTCGGGGATCGACACCTGGTAGTCGGACAGGATCTCGAGCAGCAGCGCCTCGGTCTCCACCTCGACGCGATCGACCTCGTCGATCAGCAGCACGACCGGATCCTCGGCCCGGATCGCCTCGAGCAGCGGGCGGGTGAGGAGGAAGTCGTCGGAGAAGATGTCGGTCTCGACCTCGTCCCACGACGGACCACCCGACTCCCCCCGCTCGGCCTGGATGCGGAGGAGCTGCTTCTTGTAGTTCCACTCGAAGAGCGCCTTCGACTCGTCGAGGCCCTCGTAGCACTGCAGCCGGATGAGACGGGCGCCGGTCAGCTCGGCCACCGACTTCGCCAGCTGCGTCTTGCCCGTACCGGCTGGACCCTCGACGAGGATCGGCTTCTGGAGCCGGTCGGCCAGGTACACGATCCCGGCGATGCCCTCGTCGGCGAGGTACTGGACGTCGCGCAGCCCGTCGCGGACTGCACCCACCGATTCGAAGCGGGGTTCGGTGCCGGTATCGGTCATCGCGGGAGCGTACCGAAGGCCTTGACCGAGCGGTCAATCGGAATGCCTGCGCCAACGGCAGTTTCACGTTGCCAGCTACGATGCTGCCATGCGCACCCACCGCGTCGTGACCGTCGTCGGCGACCACCTGCCGGTGTTCGAGATGGCGGTGCCGTGCGAGGTCTTCGGGATCCACCGGCCCGAGATCCCGTCGTGGAGCTACGAGCACGTCGTGGCGACGGCCCGCCCCCGCCCGATCCCGGCCGGCAACGGCCTGCTCATCACCCCGCAGGCCGGGCTGGAGGCGATCGCGACGGCCGACACCGTCCTCATCCCCGGCTGGAGCGCGCCGGACCGCTACGTCGAGCCCGAGGTGATCGACGCGCTGGTGGCGGCGCACCACCGTGGCGCCCGCCTCGTCTCGGTCTGCACGGGCGCCTTCGCGCTCGCCGCGACCGGGCTGCTCGACGGCCGGCGGGCCACCACCCACTGGATGCACGCGGACGAGCTCGCAGCCCGCCATCCCGCCATCACGGTCGACCCGACCGTGCTCTACATCGACGAGGGGTCGATCCTCAGCTCGGCCGGCACGGCGGCGGGCATCGACCTCTGCCTGCACCTGGTGCGCTGCGACCTCGGGGCGGAGGCGGCCAACCGGGTCGCCCGCCGGATGGTGGTGCCGCCCCACCGCGACGGCGGCCAGGCCCAGTTCGTGCAGACCCCGGTGCCCCCGGGTGCGGACGACGACATCCTCGGTCCCGTCCTCGCGTGGATGGCCGAGCACCTCGACGAGGCGCTCACCGTCGACGAGCTCGCAGCCCGCGCCACGGTCAGCCCCCGCACCTTCGCCCGACGCTTCGTCGAGGTCACCGGGACGACCCCGATTCAGTGGCTGCTCGCGCAGCGGGTGCTGCGGGCCCGGGCGCTGCTCGAGTCGACCAACCTCCCGATCGAGCGCATCGCCCACGAGTGCGGCTTCTCGACCGGTGCCGGGCTGAGGACCCACTTCCAGAGGCTCGTGGGCGCGTCTCCGGCCGGCTACCGGCGGGCCTTCCGCTCCGACCTGGCCTCGTGACGCCGCTGGCAGGAATGTGACGGACAAGGTCCTTCCTGCCGCTCGCCGCGCGCCGGGCGGCGCAGGATCATGAGCGCATGTTCGCGGCGCGTTGTGACCACGAGGGCACCCGGGTGCTCCTGACCGAACGGCGCATCACCGAGGTGCGCGTGGAACGCCACCACATCGTCGTGCGCTTCGTCTGCTGGTGCGGGTACGAGGGCTCGTTCCGCGAGCCTCGCCTGTCAGCCTCGAACCTGGCCGGTCCCCCGCACGACGTATTTGGCCGTCGTCAGCTGGCGTAGCCCCATCGGCCCGCGGGCGTGCAGCTTCTGGGTGCTGATGCCGATCTCGGCCCCGAAGCCGAACTCCTCGCCGTCGACGAAGCGGGTCGACGCGTTCACGAGCACTGCAGCCGCGTCGACCTCGGCGGTGAAGCGATCGGCCGCGGCGAGGTCGGACGTGATGATCGCCTCGCTGTGACCCGACCCGTAGCGGGCGATGTGGTCGATCGCATCGTCGAGTGAGTCGACCACCCGCACCGCGAGGATGAGGTCGAGGAACTCCTCCGCCCAGTCGTCCTCGGTGGCCTCGCGGGCATCGGGCAGCAGCGCACGAGCCGCGTCGTCGGCGGCGAGCTCGACCCCGTCGAGATCGGTGGCCAGCTCGGGGAGGAACCGCTCCGCCACGGAGCGGTGGACGAGCACCGTCTCCGCTGCGTTGCAGACCGAGGGTCGCTGGGTCTTCGCGTTGACGACGATCGAGCGGGCCATGTCGAGGTCAGCCGACTCGTCGACGTACACGTGGCAGTTGCCGTCGCCGTCGATCACATACGGGACGGTCGCGTTCTCGAGGATCGACGCGACGAGGGACGGCCCGCCGCGCGGGATCAGGCAGTCGATCGTGTCGCGCTGGCGCATGAACTCAACCGCCGCCTCGCGGCTCGTGTCCTCGACCAGGACCAGCGCGTCGGCCGGTACGTCGACCTTCTCGTACGCCTCGCGCAGGATGCCGGCGATCGCGATGTTCGAGCTGATCGCGCCGGACGAGCCGCGCAGGAACGCCGCGTTGCCCGACTTGAGGCACAGCCCGGCGGCGTCGCTCGTCACGTTCGGGCGGTTCTCGTAGATGATCGCCACCACGCCCAGCGGGACCCGCACCTGGCTGATGCGCAGGCCGTTCGGGCGCACCCAACCGTCGAGGACCTCCCCCACCGGATCGGCGAGGGTGGCGACCTGGCGCAGGCCGCCGGCCATGGCCTCAACCCGCCGGGCGTCGAGCCGCAGCCGGTCGATGACGGTCGCGCTCACGCCGGAGGCCTGGGCCCGCTCGACGTCCTCCGTGTTGGCGGCGAGCACGTCGTCGGTGCGGTCGACCAACCGCTCGGCGCCGGCCAGCAGCGCCGCGTCCTTCACCGACGTCGGCAGCTGCGCGAGCACCCGGGACGCCGCCCGCGCCCGCGCCCCCAGCTCACCCATCGAAGGAACTCCCACGTCACAAGCCTACGGTGATCGCGTGCTGGCCGACCCGGGGCTCGAGCAGGCGGTCGACCTGTTCGTGGACACGCTCACCCCGATCGTGACCACGCTGGCCGGCCAGGTGCAGGGGGTGGACACCGGCAAGCTCTCCGGCGACGTCGTCCACGAGGCGTTCAACCTCGCTGCCGCGTTCGTCGACTGCGACGGCATCCACACCGACGCCGAGCTGTGGTCGCTGATCCTGCTGTTCGGGCCGCGGCTCGGCCAGGACCTGCTGCGAGCCGGTCCCGACGACCTCCGCCGCACCGGTCTCGTAGCCGGGCGCGCCGCGTGGCTCGACGAGCCGTCGGTGATGCTCGATCTGCTGGCCCGCTACGACCGCCGCGAGGGCACCCAGCACGCCCGGACGTACCACGACCGCGCCATGTCGATCGCGTTCGCGGTTGCGGCGGTCGATCCCTACACCTCCGAGGCCGAGCTGCGGGCGATCGAGCGCTTCCGGGCCACCCTGGCCCGGGCCGGCGCGCCGTCGGGCACCGAGCCGAAGCCAGGCGTGCCGCAGCCGGACGGCGCGGCGCCGGCCGCCGTCGCGCAGCCGGAGCTGCCGCCCGCTCGCCCGCTCGAGGAGCTGATGGCCGAGCTCGAGGCGCTCGTCGGCCTGGCCGGGGTGAAGGCCGAGGTGAAGCTCGTGACCGACCTCATCCGGGTGCAGAACCTGCGGCGTGAGCGGGATCTGCCGGTGCTCGACCAGAGCCGCCACCTGGTCTTCGCCGGGAACCCGGGCACCGGCAAGACGACCGTGGCCCGCCTCCTCGCGCAGATCTACCGGACCCTGGGCGTGGTCGAGAAGGGGCATCTCGTCGAGACGGACCGCTCGCAACTGGTGGCCGGCTTCGTCGGCCAGACCGCCATCCGCGTGCGGGAGACCTTCGACAAGGCCGATCAGGGGGTGCTGCTGATCGACGAGGCGTACGCGCTGACCCGAGGCGGCGGCACCGGCGCCGACTTCGGGCAGGAGGCGGTCGACACGATCGTGAAGCTGGTCGAGGACCGCCGTGACTCCGTCGTCGTGATCGCAGCCGGGTACACGGAGGAGATGGCCACGTTCATCGACGCGAACCCCGGCCTGCGGTCCCGCTTCCCGAAGACGATCACCTTCCCCGACTACTCGACCGACGAGCTGATGCGCATCTTCGACGACCTCGGGGACAAGGGTGGCTACCACTGCGACGGCCCGGCCGCCGACGCGGTTCACCGCTGGTTCGACGCGCAGCCGCGGGACCGCTCCTTCGGCAACGGCCGAGCCGCCCGCAACCTGTTCGAGGCCTGCGTGGCCAAGCAGG
The DNA here is from genome assembly GCA_019247975.1 of Acidimicrobiia bacterium. GTDB lineage: Bacteria > Actinomycetota > Acidimicrobiia > Acidimicrobiales > Iamiaceae > JAFBAD01. The sequence continues at coordinate 2,241 of JAFBAD010000062.1, read as the reverse complement.
CCGGCCGGATCGTGCAGATCGACGATCCCACCGACGAGCAGCTCACCACCCTGACCGCCGACGACATCCCGGCCCCGTGACCGGAGCGCCGGAAACCGGCTCCACTACCGTCGACCGGGATGCCTCCCCGGCTGGCGAAGCTCCTCGCGGTCGTCGCCGCCGTGGTCATGATCGGCGCGGCGCTGTGGATCCGGTCGCGAGGCGGCGACGATGACGGCGGGTCGTCCACCGGTGCGTCCGGCCGCAGGTTCCGCGTCGTCTGCGTGACCGAGCTCGACACGATCTGCCAGCAGCTGCGCCGCCAGGGCATCGATGCCGAGGTGGAGGAGGCGGGCACGACGGCCGACGCGCTGGGCCAGGGCGCCCCGGGGTACGACGCCTGGATCACGATCGATCCCTGGCCGGCCATGGTCGACGCCGTGCGCCAGCAGCACCAGCAACCCGATGTGTTCGATCCCGCAGTGCCGATCGCGTCGAGCGACCTCGCGCTGTTGCTCGCGTCCAAGGACCTCTCGAACGACTGCGGCTGGGACTGCGTGGTCGCGGCCTCTGGTCAGCAGCAGGAGATCGCCATCCCTTCCGAAGACAGCGGCCTCGGCCCCCAGCTCATCGCCAATGCCTTCAGCTCGCACCTGAAGAAGACCGACTTCTCCCGGGCCGACATCGAGGACCCGGCCGGGAAGGGTTGGCTCGACCGGCTGCTCGCGTCCGCCCCGGCGTCCGACGCCGAGCGGCGCATGGCCACCGAGGGCGCCGCCGCCTACATCGCCGCCGGAACCACCGAGCAGGCGGCGCAGCCGGCCATCAGCTCCGCGTCGGGCACGCGGAGGGGCCTGCACTTCGGTTCGCCGGAGCTCGTCGCCCGGGCCGACGTGGTGGTCGCCACCGTCGCCGGGCGCCAAGGCACCCAGCAGCTCGTGGCACGGCTGAGGGACAAGAATGCGCGGGAGGCGTTCCGCGGTGCGGGCTGGAGCGCGCCGGCCGTGGGCGGACCGACGGGCCTGCCGGCGGCCGATCTGCTGGTGGCGTTGCGAGAGGAGGTCGATCGATGAGGCGTTGGATCACGGGGCTCGCCCTCGCCGGCCTCATCGTCACCGGGTGCTCGTCCGGCGGGAACCACGACGTGTCGGTGGCCCCCGGCTTCGACGACCCGGGCGACTGCACGGTCATCGACATCGCGGTCTCGTCCGAGAAGGTCGCGCTCATGAATGATCTGGCGAAGGACTTCAACCGGTCGTCCGAGGCGAAGGTCGACGACGGGTGCCTGTTCGTCCGGCCGGAGAACAAGGCGTCCGGCGCGGCGACGACGCTGCTCGCCACCGACTGGGACGAGAGCACGGAAGGACCGAAGCCGGTCATCTGGTCGCCGGCGTCGAGCGCGTGGGGCGCAGTGCTGAACCAGCGCCTGTCCGACGACGGCAAGCCGGCGATGGCGACCGACGGCAAGCCGTTCATGCAGACCCCGCTCGTCATCGCGATGCCGAAGCCGATGGCCCAGGCGCTCGGGTATCCGGCGACGCCGGTCGGCTGGGAGGACGTCCTCAAGCTGGCGCGGAGCAAGGACGGCTGGGCCGCGTACGGCCATCCCGAGTGGGGCCCGTTCCGGCTCGGCAAGACGAACCCGAACTTCTCCACCAGCGGACTCTCGGCGCTGATCGCGCAGGCGTACGCGGCGACCGGCAAGACGACCGGGCTGTCGTCGGAGGACCTCGACAACCCGCGCACCGAGGCGTTCGCGAAGGGCGTCGAGTCGGCGGTCGTCCACTACGGCGACATCACCGGCACCTTCCTCAACAACTGGTACCGCACCGACCGGCAGGGCACGTCGCTCACCTACGCATCTGCGGTGGCCGTCGAGGAGAAGTCGGTCATCGACTACAACTCCGGCAACCCCGACGGTGTCCTCGACCTCGGTGAGCGGCCCCGCAAGCCCCGCATCCCGCTGGTCGCCGTGTACCCGAAGGAGGGCACGCTCTACTCGGACAACCCGCTGTTCATCCTCGACGCCCCCTGGGTGAGCGAGGCGCAGCGACACGGGGCCGAGCGGTTCCAGGCGTTCGTGCAACGGCCGGCGAACCAGCGCAAGGTGCTGCACTTCGGCTTCCGGCCGGGGAACCCGGACGTCGCGGTCGCCGCGCCGATCACGAAGGCGAACGGCGTCGACCCGGACCAGCCGACCACGCTGCTCGACGTCCCCACGCCGCCGGTGATGGTCGACCTGCTCGACAAGTGGTCCGAGGA
>JAFBAD010000028.1 GCA_019247975.1 Acidimicrobiia bacterium | reverse complement strand
GCAGCGGGTCGGGATCAGCCGGGACACCGTCGAGAAGCAGAAGCAGTTCGCCGACAAGCACAGCTTCGACTACCCGCTGCTGTCCGATGTCGACCGCACGGTCGCCGAGGCCTACGGCGTCAAGCGGGGCGGCATCTCGATCACCCCGGTCAAGCGGAGCACGTTCGTCATCGACAAGGACATGACCGTCCTCTCGGTGATCGCCAGCGAGGTCAACATGAACAAGCACGCCGACCAGGCGCTCGAGGTGTTGAAGGCCCGCTGATGGACGTCACCATCGAGGTGCAGGGCGACAACGCGACGATCGGGCTGATCGGCGAGGTCGACGCGGTCGCCTCGCCGGAGCTGCGGGCGACCGTGCTCGGCGCCCTGGACGGCGGGGTCACCAACATCACCTTCGACTGCGCCGAGCTGACCTTCATCGACTCGGCCGGGCTGAGCGTGCTGGTCGAGGCGCACCAGCAGGCCCAGCTCCGCTGGGGTCACGTGACGATCAAGACGCCTTCGACCACGCTCCTGCGCCTGCTCGAGATCACCGGGCTCGACCAGGAGCTCACCGTTGAGCGGGGGTGATCACCACCCGGCGCTGCCCGGGCCGCCCTTGAACGGCCCGACGACCCACGACGTGATCCAGCCGCCGTAGAAGTCGCCCTCGTTCGCCTGCACGACCTCACCGTCGACGGTGCACCGGTCCACCCGGGCCGGGAAGAACGCGAGGTGGTCGGTGATCGCCTCGAAGCCGGGCGCCGGATGGGGATAGGTCCATGCCGCGTCGACGGCCACCCGCTCGCCGACGACGATGGTGCGGTAGCTGGCCCGGCCCTTCCACTCGCACAGCGTCACGGTCCCGGTCGCCCGCAGCAGGCCGAGGTCCACGTCGGCGGGCGGCAGGTAGTACGCGGGCGGTTGACTCGTCTCGAGCACCCGGAAGCCGCCGGTCGTCTCCGCGACCACGACGCCGGCGAGCTCGACGGTCAGGCGCCGCTCGTTGGGCTCGATCCGGGGCGGTCGCGGGTAGTCCCACACCGACTCCTGCCCGGGGCCCGGCGGGATCGGCGCCGGCCACGCGCGCCTGAAGGGGCCCCGCCGGAACGGCCGGTCGCTCACGACCAGGCGAGCATCAGGTCCTTCACGTGGCGGAGACCCGGCGGGTACTCGAGCTCCTCGTGGCCCGGCTTGATGCGGTAGTCGGGGATGCGCTTGTGCCACTCGAGCAGCGTGACCCGCAGCTCCCGGCGGGCGAGGTGCGAGCCGAGGCACCGGTGCACGCCGCCCCCGAACGCGAGGTGGCGGTTCAGGTCGCGGTCGAACTGCACGTCGCCGGCGGCCGGGCAGGTGGCCTCGTCGAGGTTGGCCGCGCCGATCGCCACGAGCACCGAGGTGCCGGCCGGGACCGGGCAGCCGTTCGGCAGCTCGGTGTCCTCCGTCGCGATGCGGGGCGACGTCATCGGCACCGGCGTCTCCCAGCGCAGCAGCTCCTCGACCGCCTGCGGGATGCAGCTCGGGTCGGCGACGATCTCGGCGCGGTGCTCGGGGCTCCGGGCGAGGTAGGCGAACATGCACGTGAGCGTGTCGCTGACCGTGTCGAGCCCGGCGATGAGCATGAGGAAGCAGATGTCGAGGATGTCGTTGCGGCTCAGGCGCTCGCCGTCGAACTCCGCCTCGACGAAGCGGGAGATGACGTCACCGGCGGGCTGCGCGGTGCGCTCGTCGACCAGCGCGCCGAAGTAGTCGTAGATCTTCGTGCCGGTCCGGTTCATCACCCGGCTGCGCGCCTCGGGGTCGAACATCGCCTCGGGGTCCTCCTTCTCGGGGTGGAGGACGCCGTCGCGCATGTCGAGGAACAGCCGCAGGTCGTCGGCGGGCAGACCCATCAACCCGAGGAAGACCGAGCTCGGGAAGATCTCGGCGAACTCCTCCGTGAAGTTGCACTCGCCGCGGTCGACGAACGTGTCGATGAGCCCGTTCACCCGGTTGCGAATGTCCTCCTCCTGCTCGTCCATCCGGCGCGGTGCGAACAGCGGGTCGAGCAGCTTGCGGAACCGCGAGTGCAGCGGCGGGTCGACGTTGAGCGGGATGAGCGGGCGCACGTTCCCGAGACCGAGCTCGATCTTGGACGAGAACAGCTCGTGGTGGCGCAGCACGTGATCGACGGTGTCGCGGTCGGCCACCATCACCACGCCCTCCATCGGCGTCGCGACGCCGCCGAGGTCGAGCAGCCGGCGGTACGCAGGCTGCGGCGCGGCGAGATCCTGGATCATCTCGAACACGTCGAGATCGTCTGCGGGCGAGTCGGGGCTCGTGTCCGTCGTCATCGTGCGCGACGCTACTGGCGGAACGACGGGGGAGCAGATGAGCGACACCACGACGGTCGATCCGGACGCACTGTTCGCCGAGATCCTGCTGACGCCCGAGGGCAAGGCCGATCCGTACCCCCGCTACGCGGCGATCCGGGAGCACGCGCCTGCGTTCCGCAGTGCGACGGGCGTGGTGGTGCTCAGCCGCTTCGAGGACTGCCAGTTCCTCCTGCGCGACCCCCGCTTCGGCAAGGGCGAGCGGGGAGCGGTCTGGGAGCAGTACGAGCTCACCGAGGACGAGTGGATGGAGCGCTTCGAGAGCTTCGCCACGAGCAACACCTCGATGCTCGGCCTCGATCCGCCCGACCACACGCGCCTGCGCAAGCTCGTCTCGAAGGCGTTCACCCCCCGGACCGTGGAGCGGCTGCGACCTGAGATCGTGCGCATCACCGACGAGCTGCTCGACCGGTTCGACCTCACCGCGCCGGTCGACGTCGTCGCGGATCTCGCGCTCCAGGTGCCGATGGCGGTCATCGGCGAGATGCTCGGGGTGCCCGAGGCCGATCGCGTCGCGCTGCAGCCGCTCATCCGAGCTGCTGTCGCGACCCTCGAGTTCAACCCGCCGCTCGACGTGCTCGAGGCCGCGGCCGTCGCGGCGCGGGCCATCACCGCCCGGTTCGAGGAGCTCATCGCGGAGCGCCGCGCACAGCCGACCGACGATCTCCTGTCCGAGCTCGTCCACGTCGAGGAGGAGGGCGACCAGCTCACCCACGACGAGCTGCTCTCGACCGTGATCCTGATCTACGGCGCCGGGTTCGAGACCACGACGAACCTCATCGGCAACGGGTTGCTCGCGCTGCTCGAGCACCCCGACCAGCTGCAGCGCCTCCGTGGCGACCGGTCGCTCCTGCGGAACGCGGTGGACGAGCTCCTGCGCTGGGACAGCCCGGTGCAGCTGGACGGGCGCCAGGCCTTCGAGGCCATCGACCTGCACGGGCTGGAGATCGCCGCCGGCGAGGAGCTCGTCACGATGCTCGGCAGCGCCAACCGGGATCCTCGCGTGTTCGACGATCCTGACCGCCTCGACGTCGGACGTGAGGGCTCGGCCCCGCTGAGCTTCGGGTCCGGCATCCACTACTGCCTGGGCGCCTCGTTGGCCCGCGCCGAGGGCCAGGTCGTGTTCGACCGGCTGCTCGACCGGTTCTCGACCATCGAGCCGGCATGGGGCGACGAGCCGCCGCGCTACCGGGACTCGATCGTGCTGCGCGGGCTCGAGTCGCTCCCGGTCGTCTTCGCCCGAGACTGATCAGCTCCGCTTCAGCGAGGGGTGCTGGCGGGCGAGGATCGGGAGCAGGAGCGAGTTCGGGAGCACGCGCCCGGCGTACGCGCCGACCACGTTGGCCGCGCCGGGGATGACCACCGAACGGCCACGGTCGAGGCCTGCGATACCGGCGCGGGCGACCGCCTCGGCGGTCTCCCACATGAAGCGGGGGAGCGCGCTCTCCGCCTCGTCCTGGCTGATGCCTGCGACCTCACCGAAGCCGGTCGCCACCGGGCCCGGGCAGAGCGACGTCGCGGTCACCCCCGTACCGGCCAGCTCGGCGTGGAGCGAGTCGGTGTAGGAGAGGACGAACGCCTTGGACGCGCCGTAGCCGGCCTGGCCCGGGAGGGGCTGGAACCCACCGACCGAGGCGACGTTCAAGATCGCGCCGCGGCGCCGCTCGACCATGCCCGGCAGGACGCGGGTGCACAGCTCGACCACCGCCTCGACGTCGAGGCGGACCATCCGCAGCTCCGCGTCGACGTCACTCGTGTGCACCGGCCCCGAGGTGGACAGGCCGGCGTTGTTCACGAGCACGTCGACGGTCAGGCCGCGCGCCGCCACCTCGGCGACGACGTCAGCCCTGCTCCCCGGGTCCGCGAGGTCGGCGCCGATCACCTCGTTGCGGGTGCCGTGCGCGGTGCTCAGCTCGGCGGCCAGCTCGCGCAGCGCGTCCTCCCGCCGGGCGACCAGGGTGAGGCCGTGGCCCCGGCGGGCGAGCTCGCGTGCCAGCTCCGCGCCGATGCCCGAGGACGCGCCCGTCACGAGCGCGGTCCGGTCGGGCGCCGGCGCGGGGAGGGTCATGCGCGAAATCTACGTTGCGACGACGACCTTCGAGAGCAGCGCCCGTCCCTCGGTCCGGTTGTGGAGGTTGAAGACCAGCAGGTCGCCCTGCGAGTGGTCCTTCGCCAGCGCAGCCTTGTTGCGGTGGACGGTCGTGCCCTTCCCGGGCTCGGAGAAGAACAGCGGGCCGCTGCTGGTCCAGAGCCCGGGGTTCAGCGGGTCGTAGGAGACCGGGTGCGCGGCGTCGACGATGCCGTCGTCGGCCGGCGCGCTGTAGTAGCTGAACGTGCCGACCTGGTAGGTGATCCGCGCCGAGCTCGCCCGGGGGTTGATGCCGAGCGCCTCGAGGAAGACCGGGAGCACGATCACGTTCGTGTCGAACGTGTTGGTGTCGACGTCGCCGAACGCGGTGTTGGCCGGCTCCTGGTCGACGACGTCACCGGTGGCGAGGTCGTCGGTCTCGGCGATCAGGACGTCGGTACCCGTGGCTCGGAAGACGTAGGTCTCGAAGTCCGGCGTGCCGTCGTGGTTCACGTCGAAGTCGACGAACGGCACCGTGTTCACGCCGACGTTCTCCCAGTTGTTCCACGTCGCGATCCCGAAGTACATGACCGCGTCCTGTGGGTGGCCCTGTGCCTTCACGACCGGCGCGTTGGTGCCGGCGCCGACGTAGTGGAGATCCGCACCCCTGGCGGTCTGGTTGATCGCGCAGCCGCTGACGTCGTGCGGCCCGCAGCCCGGGAGCTGGTGGCTGACCGCACCCAGCTCGAAGATGCTGCCGAGCGCGTCGTAGGCCTGGTCACCGGAGCCCTGCGAGAGGCCGCGGCCGCCGAGGCGGAGGAACCCGGAACCGTTCTGGCCTGACACCCGCACCGTGTGCGGCACCTGGATCCCGGAGGTCGGCTTGGGCGCGGCGTACACCGGGACCCGGAGCGGCCAGGTCGTGCCCGAGACCGGCTGGAACGCGATGCGTCCCGAGGCGTCCGCGAGGAACTGCCGAGGCACGTCGAGCTGGATCTTTTCGATGGTCGGGTCGGCGGTCTTGCGCATCGCGTCGCGCACCGCGGTGAGCGTGACGTCGACGCGGGCCGAGCCGTGGGCCGGCACGCTCAGGCTGGAAGCGCTCAGCTGGTAGCTGACGCCCGGCATCTGCGTGATCGGCTGGTAGCTCAGCCGGTAGCTGACAGGGACGCTGCCCTTGTTGCGCACGACGACCGTCTTGTGCAGGCGGAGCTGATCGCCGCTCACCTCGACCGGCCCGAAGCTGACGCTCACGGGCGATCCGGGGGCGTCGGCCGCTGCGGTCACGAGGTTGCCGAGCGCGGCGCGAGCGTCCACCCGTCCGGAACCGATCCGGTTGGGCGCCTCGATCGGGCCCTTCGGTCCGTCGAGCGAGTACACGTCATGGTTCGCGGTGTTCATCAGGTCGGCCTTGATGTCGGTGGTCGACCACGTCGGGTGGGCCTGGCGCACCAGCGCGGCGATGCCGGCGACGTGCGGGCTGGCCATGGACGTGCCGCTCAGGACGGCCGGCCGGTTGCCGGTGCCTCGACCGGTGGACACGATCGTGTCGCCGGGCGCCCCGATGTCGGGCTTGATGCTCGGGCTGCGGTTGCCGCGCGACGTGAAGCCCGACGGGGTGTCCTGGATCGACGGATCGACGAAGTCGATCCGCTGCACGAGATCGGCACCGAGGCGGACCCGGAGCGTGCCGGCGTTGAGCGCCGGGCGGAGGGCTCGGGTGGCCGAGAGCTTCAGCTGGAAGGTCGGGATGAGGGCGTCACCGGTGATGCCCGCGTTGAAGTGCTCGAGCGTCGAGGTGAGGATCACGCCCGCAGCGCCCGCCGCCGCGGCGTTGTCGGTGCGGGTCGCCGATCCGCACCTGCGGGTGGCGTCGTTGTCGTCCCACTCAAGCCACAGGAACTTGCCGGAGTACCGGCCCGGGATCGCGTCGCAGCCGTCGGCGTTCGCGCCGGTGAGGTGGGCGACCGGAGCGGTCTTGCTGTAGCCGGTCAGGTCGAACGCCTCGCTGTACTGGCCGGGCTCGAGCCCTGCCTTGCTGGTCGGCTGGGTCACCTGGAGCGCGTCGAGCAGCTCGTAGCTGTCCCGCGTGCTGGCGACGCTGAGGGACTCGGTGGTCGCGTTGGGAGAACCGCCGACGTCGTAGAGGTCGCCGCCGTTGCCGGCCGACGTGACCACGAGCATGCCGTGGCGGAACGCGTTGCGGACGAACAGGCCCTCGGGGTCGTCGGCGGTGCCGTAGTCGCCGCCGATCGAGATGTTCACGAGGTCCATGTGGTCGCTCATGTCCCCGTCGTTGTTCGGGTCGAGCGCACGGTCGATGCCGGGGGCGACGAGGCCGGTGCTGGCCGCCTCACCCTCGGGGCAACCGAAGACCTTGAACGCGTAGAGGAGCGCCTTCGGTGCCATGCCCGGACCGATGCGCATCGCGTCCAGCGACTTCGCGGTCAGGTCGCGGTAGTTGCCCCGGAAGGTCGTGCCGTTCGGGTTCTCGCCGAAGCCGGCGGTGATGCCGGCGACGTGCGAGCCGTGGCCGTCGCAGTCGAGCGGGTTGCTGTCGGGGTGCGGCCTGAGCTGCGCAGGATCGTCGGAGTCGGCGTCGTAGTTCTCACCCGCGAGGTCGTAGCCGCCGACCACCTTGGCGGTCGGGAAGAGCGGCGTGGGCTTGGTCGGGTTCACGCTCTTGAACGCCTTGACGGTGCCCGGTCCGCCGAAGTTCGCGTGCGTGTAGTCGATGCCCGAGTCGATGATGCCGACGCGGACGCCGGTGCCGAGCACGCCGACGTCCTGCCACGTCTTCAGGACGTTGGTGAGCTGCGCCGCATGCGCGTTCTCGAGCCGCTTCGGCACGAGCTGCTTGATCGAGACGACGTCCGAGCGCGCCGCGATCGAGCGGATGCTCGCCGCGTCGGCGGTGACGGCGACGCCGGCGACCGCGTTGGCGGTGCGGAACAGCTCCTGCGCACCGGCGTCGCTCGACCGCACCGCGGCGACCACGGTGCTGGCGGTGCGGTCGGCCTGCGCGCGGGCGTCGAGGGCCGCGCCCTTCGCGGCGGACCGACTGGTGGGTGCGGACGCGGCGTACGCGTCAGCCGCGTTGGGCGCGGCGAGCTCGATGAAGACCGAGACCTGGCCGCGGGCGCGCAGCAGCGCACCCTGGAGCCTCGGGCTCGCGCCCGATCGAGCCGTGACGTGCTGCGCCGCGGTCGGGAGATCCCTGACCGGTGGCGACTCCTCGGCCCCGAGGGCCGGGTGGGCCAGCGCCGCGATGAGAGCCATCGCTGCGAGGGCAGTGAACGTCGTGCGCGCGGACCGGCGCGTCCCCATACCGCCTCCGTTCCCTCGAGCCTGCCGGGTTGCTGCTCGTGAGGTGGCCGACCATACGCGCTGTCGATCGGCTTGTCATCCGATCGCGCGAATCGACCAGCGAAGCGATGTGAACCGCGTCAGAAGGATCAGGTGATCGTGTCCGTCGAGGAGATCGCGGCGAACACCACGTCGGCCGCCTCGTCCGGACCGCTCGCCCCCGTGTCGACCCGCACGGCGTAGGTGGGGTACCGGTGGACGACCTCCACCTGCCCACGCGCGACCCCGACCATGCGATCACCGCGGGCGCGCTCGCGTGCCTCGACGATCGCGAGGTCGCAGTCGACCCGCACCCAGGTCACGTCCAGACCGTCGAGCTCGTCCAGCCAACCGCGCCAGTCCGCCTCGTCGAGCAGCACCTCGTCCACGATGACGTCCAGGCCGGCGCGTGCGGAGGCCGACACCCAGCCCCGGTAGGCGGCGAGCACCGACCGCGCTACCGGCCCCACCCGCCGCTCGACCGCTCCGTCGACGAGCACGAAGGCGATGCCCTCGTCGGCGTGCGGGCCGATGTGGTCGCGGTAGGTGACCCAGCTCTCCGGGAGCATCGCGAACATGTCGTCGAGGCCGATCACGAACCAGCACTCGCCGGCCTCGGCGAAGCGCGCCTGCAGCCCGGACGCGAGCGTCGTCTTGCCTGCGCTCGAGGTGCCGTTGAGCACGACCACCCGTCCCGGCACGGCGGGCGAGCGTAGGTCGGCGGCAACGGCGCAGGTCAGACCGCAGATCCGGAGGATGCCCGCATGGGACCCCGGCGGAGGGTACGGTCCGGCCCGGTGGCTGGGGTCACACGGGAAGACGTCGACTGGACATCGGTACCGATGTCCCACGCGACGACGGTGCGCTTCCGCTGGTGGCTCGCACGCTTCCTCGGTTCGTTGGCCGACGGGCGCCGCGCGGTGATCGCCACCGCCATGCTGGCGCCGCTCACGTTCCTCGCGATCTTCCTCGTCGTCCTCGCCCTCTCCTGAGGGGATCGGCGTACATGGGCTACGACCTCGCCGGCCGCAAGGTCCTCGTGACCGGCGGTTCGGCCGGGATCGGCGCGGCCCTGGCCGAGGGCTTCGCGGCACGCGGTGCGACGGTCGGCATCTGCGGCCGCCGCACCGACCGGCTGGCCGAGGTGCTCGAGCGGTTGCAGGCGCACGCGCCCGGGTCCCGGTCGTGGGCGGTGGACCTGGCCGACCTCGACGCGGTCGACGACTTCGCGGCGCGTGCCGACGAGGAGCTCGGCGGCATCGACGTCCTCGTCAACAACGCCGGCATCCCGAAGCGCCGGTGGGCGTGGGAGCTGACCCCCGACGTGGTCGAGCAGGTGATGGCGATCAACTACCTGTCGCCGGTGCGGCTCACCCTGGCGCTGCTGCCCGCGCTGGTCGCGAGGTCGGGACGGATCGTCACGATCTCGTCGGTCGCCGCGCGCCTGTCACCACCGGCGGAGTCCGCGTACTCGGCGTCGAAGGCCGCGCTCACCGCGTTCTTCGAGGGGCTCGCGGTCGACCTCGCGGTGGCGAAGGTGGACGTCGGCGTGCACGTGGTGAACCCGGGTGTCATCGACACCGAGCTGTTCTCGCTGCCCGACAACGACGAGAGCCTGGCCGACGTGGAGGCCCTCCCGGTCACCGCCATGGTCGAGCCGGTCGTCGCGATGCTCGACGCGGGCACCTTCGAGATCTACGTGCCCGACTGGTTCACCGGCGTCGTGCCGGCCAAGTTCCCGGACACCGGCGCCTTCCTGCAGGGCAGCGCCGACTACGCCCGGCAGCGGTTGGTTGATCTCGGCCGGCCTACGCCGGCTCCGACGGTGGCTGCGCAGGCCCCCACTGGCCCCGGAGGTCGCTGAGCCACTCGGGTAGCTCGATCTCCGGATCGGGCAGGGCCTCGACGCCGTGCTCGGCCCGCAGCGCGTCGAGC
>JAFBAD010000154.1 GCA_019247975.1 Acidimicrobiia bacterium | reverse complement strand
CCCCGCTGGCTCGACGCGCGAGGGTTCGACGCCGAGCGCCGAGCGGTCTGGGGATGGTCGATGGGCGGGTTCGGCGCGCTCCGCCTGGCCGAGACCGATCGAGGTTGGATGCGGGCCACCGCCGCCTTCAGCCCGGCGATCGCATCGGGCGACGCGGTGTTCAGCGACGTGGCTCGGCTGGCGGGTTCCGAGCTCGGGGTCTGGTGCGGTGACGACGATCCGTTCCGGCACGCCACCCAGGAGCTCGTCGACCGGTGCCGGCCCGAACCCGCGGTCGTGTCGTTCTCGCCCGGCGGTCACACGCGCAACTACTGGAACGACCACACGCTGGCGGCCCTGCGCTTCCTCGCAGCACACCTCGGGAACTGATCTGAACGACGCAGGAGGACGTTCGGGGATGCGTGACGCGGAGTGCGCGGTAGTTGTCAACGTGCGCACCGACCTCGTCGCGACACTCGCACTGGCCAGCGCGGCGACCCTCGACACGCCGGTCCTGCTCGTGAACTGCGAGCCGACGGAAGCGAGCCGGTCGCACTTCGCCCACCTCCAGGCGAGGTTGGGGTTCCGCTCGATCGACGCGCCGATCCGCTCGCACGGCGAGACGCTGGACCGGCTGTTCCGCACCACGCTCTCGGCCGACCGCGTCTTCCTGCTCGATTCGGATGCGGAGGTCCGTGACGCTGCGGTGGTCGAGGACATGTGCGACCGGATCGTCGGTCACCCGAAGGTCTACGGGGCGGGCTGGCTGGTCGACGCGCAGTGGCTCGACGAGCGGAGAGGTGCGACGCGCGGCGCGGCCTGGCACGCCGAGCGCCCGTGGATGCCGTGCGTGATGTTCCGCACGGACGCGATCCGTGCTGCGCTCGAGGCCGGCCACAGCTTCGCCGCCGACGTCGTGTACAACGACCTCTGGTTCAGCCGGCGCATGTCGGCCGTCCTGGCCCGGCGGTTCCAGGACTCCTACGTGGCCGAGACGCCGGTGCTCCAGCGGCTCCCGCGCCGCATGCGCGAGGGACTGCGTCGCGTCCGGCTGTCGCGGCTCGCGTTCCTCCGGGCCGACTTCGACGGGGTGCGGCCCAACTACGTCATGTTCGACACCGGAGCCGACATCCACCGGTGGTGCCGGCGCGAGCAGGGTCTCGAGTACGCGATCGCAGATCGGGCGCTGGCCCACCACGTGAGCCACTACGACGGGGTCACCCGGGCCGCCCTCCACGGAGACGGCCACGGGCTCGGAGACCTGGCGAACGTCGACACGGAGGTGCGGGAGCGCCTGGCCCGCTACGGGATCGATCCTCCTGCGACGCCGGCCGATCCGCCGCCATCCTGATCCGATGGAGCGCGACGACCTCGGCCGGCGAGTGCGCGCGGAGCTCGACCTGACCCGGGCGCGCATCACCGCGCTCGAGGCCGGGTTCGAGGACGTGGTGCGCAGCGCCGAGGACGTCGCGACCGACGACGAGCACGACCCCGAAGGGCACACGATCGCGTTCGAACGCCAGCAGCTCGCCTCGCTCCTGGACGAGAGCCGCACCCAGGCTGGAGAGCTCGCCGCTGCGATCGCTCGTCTCGAGTCCGGGACCTACGGCAGCTGCGAGGTGTGCGGGCGGCCGATCGGCGACGCCCGGCTGGAGGCGCTGCCGGCGACCCGCCGGTGCATCGCCTGCGCGCCGTGAGCGGCCCGCTCCTCTGGCCGCAGCGGACGGCGGCCCGATGCGGCACGATCTGCGGATGGCCGATCCCTCGCAGCCGTGGTGGGAGCAGGCGATCGGCACCGACGGCGGGCCGGTGCCGGTCGTGCTCGGCTGGGAGGCGAACCGCGAGATCCTCTCGGACCGGCGGCTCTCGCCCCGTTCGTTCGTCGACGACATGGTCGCGAGCGGCCTCTCCCTCGCCACCGCGCTGCAGACCGCACCGCTGTTCAGCCGCCACGGCCAGGACCATCGCCACCTCCGCGCGGTGCTGTCGACGGCGTTCACGCCGCGCAAGGTGGAGCAGCTCCGACCGGCGGCCCGGGCGATCGCCGAACGGCTCGCCGACGAGATCGAGACGTCCGGCGGGGCGTGTGAGTTCGTGTCGACGTTCGCGGAGCCGCTGCCGCCCGAGGTGTTCGCGATCCTCTTCGGACTTCCGGTCGAGGACCGCGACCGCATGGCTCGCTGGGCGTCGGCGATCGCCCGGGCCTTCGCGCCGGGGATGACGCCGGCGGATGTCGACGCGGTCGAGCAGGCGGCGGCGGAGATGCGGGCGTACGGCCACGAGCGCATCGCCGTGAGTCGCGCGACGCCGGGTGACGACCTCGTGACCCGCCTGGTGGAAGCGGAGGTCGACGGTCGACGCCTCTCCGACGACGACGTGATCGCCATGCTCACCGGCTTCGTGTTCGCCGGCGCGGAGACGACCCGCCGCCAGCTCACCGCCGCGGTCGTCGTCCTCGCCGAGCACCCGGCGAGCTGGGAGCGCCTGGCCGACGACCCGGCTCTGCTCCCGACCGCGGTCGACGAGATCCTGCGCTACCACCCGATCGTCGGGGGCCTCACCCGCCGCGCCGAGGAGCCGTTCGATCGGAACGACCTCATGGTGGAGACCGGCGGCCGGTTGCTGCTGTCGTTC
>JAFBAD010000123.1 GCA_019247975.1 Acidimicrobiia bacterium | reverse complement strand
CGCACTGGCAGGGCGAGAAGGATGCGATCACCACCATCCAGGCGCTCAAGGAGCAGCTCGAGTCCAAGCGCTCCGAGATGGAACGGGAGCCGGACCTCGAGCGCGCCGCGGAGATCCGCTACGGCCAGATCCCCGAGCTCGAGCGACAGGTCGAAGAGGCCACCAAGCGCCTCGCCGAGCTGCAGTCCACCCAGCAGATGCTGAAGGAAGAGGTCGACGAGGAGGACGTCGCGGAGGTCGTGTCCAAGTGGACCGGCGTGCCGGTGTCGCGCCTCATGGAGGGCGAGGTCCAGAAGCTCGTCCGCATGGAGGACGTGCTGCACCAGCGGGTCGTCGGACAGGACGACGCGGTCACGGTCGTCGCCAACGCGATCCGCCGCAGCCGGGCCGGGCTGTCGGACCCCGATCGGCCGATCGGCACGTTCCTCTTCCTCGGGCCGACCGGTGTCGGCAAGACCGAGCTCGCCCGGACCCTCGCCGACTTCCTCTTCGACGACGCGCGGGCGATGGTCCGCATCGACATGTCCGAGTACATGGAGAAGCACTCGGTGTCCCGCCTGGTCGGCGCGCCTCCGGGCTACGTCGGCTACGACGAGGGCGGTCAGCTCACCGAAGCGGTGCGCCGCCGGCCGTACTCGGTCGTGCTGCTCGACGAGATCGAGAAGGCCCACCCGGACGTGTTCAACATCCTGCTGCAGGTGTTCGACGACGGCCGCCTCACCGACGGCCAGGGCCGCACCGTGGACTTCACCAACACGGTTCTGATCATGACGTCGAACCTGCAGGGCGAGCCGGCCGACTACTTCAAGCCGGAGTTCATCAACCGGATCGACGACATCGTGCGGTTCCGTCCTCTGACCGAGGGCGACCTCGCCCGCATCGTCGAGATCCAGCTCGCCGGGCTGCGGTCCCGGCTGGCCGAGCGGCGCATCTCGCTCGAGGTCACGCCGGCGGCCGAGGCGCTCATCGCCCGTGAAGGGTTCGACCCCGCCTACGGCGCCCGCCCGCTCAAGCGGGTCATCCAGCGGGAGGTCGGCGACAAGCTGGCCATCGAGATCCTCGAGGGTCGGATCGGCGACGGCGGCACCGTTACCGTCGACGCCGACGGCGAGGACATCGCCATCCGCATCTGACTCAAGAACCGGACAAAACGCTCCGATAGGAGACGATGCCCCGAGCTCTCGGTGTGTCGGCTGTGCTCGTAGAAAAGGTGGCGACCCTCCTCGTCGCCCGACCGGCGGACGCGGTCGGGGGCGACACCTACACGTGGGTCGCAACGGGGCCCGGGAACTTCACCGACCCGCTGAACTGGACCCGGGCTTCCGACGGTCAGCACGGCGCTCCCGGGCCCGCTGACTCCGCGGTCATCACCGATCCGCCCGGAACGGTCACGGTCGACGCGCCTGCGACCCTCGACGCGCTGCTCGTGCAGGCGACGGCCGACGGGGACCTCGACTTCGAGATCGACGGGAGCGGCCTGACGCCCCAGCTGCACGTCCGCTCGGCGACCATCGGAGGAGACACGGACCTCACCGGCGGCGTCGACACGAACTTCCTCGCGCTCGGCGGCACGACTGCTGCGGGTGGGACCCACGACATCCACCTGTCGACCCGGAACGGCCAGCCCGGTGGTCTGCAGCTGGACGACCTGACGCTGCAGCCGAGCACCGGGCTCCTCACCGTCGGTGGCGATGCCCCCCTCATGATCGGGGTGCAGGGCGGTGGCACGAGCACGGCGAACCTCGTGACCGACGCAGACTCCGTGGTCGATCTCCAGAACGACGACGGGGCGACCTTCGCCGGGAGGCTGTTCCTCGCCGGAGATGTCACGATCCACGGCGATGTCGGCGCGGACACGACCGTCGACGTCAGCGGCGAGACGACCTGGCTCGGCGATGACGACGGCGCTGCGCTGGACGCAGGCATGTTCCTGGTCCTCGACCAGCACGCCTCGTTGCACCTGCCCGACGACGCAAGCGTCACGGGCATCCTCGACATGCGCGGCACCGCGGACGGGGGCGACCTCCACGTCGCCGCCGGCGGCGCCTTGGCGTTCCCCACCTTCGACCGGCCGACCGGCTCGCCCGCGCGCATCACGCTCACGGGAGCGTTCGACGCGCAGCCCGGCGCCGGGATCTACGACCAGGGAGGCCCGACCGACGCCTGCGTCGGTGACGAGGACGTGCTCGTGCGGGCGGCCGGAGGCGTGACCGCGTTCGGCGTCGATCTCCTCACCCCGCCCCCGCACGTGGACGCGGACCCCGTCCGCATGCGCACACAGCTCGCGGCCGTGGTGCGGAGCACCGACACCACCGGCTGTGAAGCAGGCCGCTCCGGACGGCTCGTCCGCGCCCTCTACCGCGACCTGCTCGGTCGGGTGGCCGACGCCGCAGGCGCGTCGTACTGGGCCGGTGTGATCAACGCAGGCCAGACGCCGACCACGACCGTCGCGGTCCGGCTGCTCTCGACCAGCGCCGCACAGGAGAACCTGGTGCGGTCGACATGGTCGGTGTGGTCCTGCGACGGCGTCGCACCGACCGATGACGAGGTGGCCATCAGCGCCGCGTTCCTCGCGTCGGGTGGGACGCTCGCCGATCTGCGCGGACAGGTCCTCACCGCCACCGTGCCGGACGACGGCGATCCGGTGGCCTGCCTGTACCGCTCGGTGCTCGCCCGTGAGCCGGATGCCGGCGGTCGCGCGTACGCCGAAGGCCGGCTCACGCACGAGTCACTGGCGAGGCTGGCGCGGCGCTACATGGTGACGAGCGAAGGCCGGCGGGTGCAGTTCAACCGCCTGTACCGGCGGCTGCTCGGGCGGGACGCGACCGCTGATGAGATCACGGCCGGGACGGCCGAGGTTCGGCGTGGCCACCCCGAGACCTGGGTCACTGCGCTGATCGCCGGGTCCCCGGAGTACGCGACTCGCGCCACCGGCTGACACGGTGCGGCAGTGGCCGCCCGGCCCATTGCCCGAGCCGCGAGCGGTGTGCTCCAATGACCGCCTGCCATTGGCTGGGAGGGCAACTTCATGAGCAGATCAGGGATCGGCGGATCCCGTCGACCGTTCTTCGCGGCTGCTGCGGCTCTTGCCGTGGCCGCAGCCGTTTCGGTGACGCCGCTCGCATCGAGCGCGTCGACCTCGCGGTCCGACGGGAACGCGAGCAGCACGGCGGCCGCGGTGTCGGAGCGGGCGGCGGCGAAGGCCGTCGCGTACTGGACGCCGGCGCGGATGCGCGCGGCCGTCCCGTACCGGCCGAAGGCGACGCCCGGCGCGGTCGCCAGCGGTGCTGGCGTGACGCGGGGCGCGCCGGTCTCGGTCGACGGTCGCAACGTCGGGAGCGCAGCGTCCGACGGCGGCGGTCCCGTCGCCGAGGCGGCGGTGGCGGTGCCCCGGCCGTACACGAACGCGCCGGACAAGTTCAACGGCAAGGTGTTCTTCAGCCACGGCAGCGTCGACTACGTGTGCTCCGGCACGCTCATCAACAACCCGACCAAGAACCTGGTGTGGACGGCCGGCCACTGCGTCGCCGACGGCGAGGGTGACCACAAGTTCCACACCAACTGGGTCTTCGTGCCGGCCTACAACTCGAACGGTGGCGGCCAGAACCCGTACGGCAAGTGGGCGGCCAGCTCGCTGCACACCCGCCTCCCGTGGCTCCAGAACGGCAACTTCCGGCAGGACGTCGGCGCGGTGGTCCTGCGCAAGCAGGGCGGCCAGACGCTCGGCCAGAAGATCGGCGGTCAGGGCATCACGTTCAACGCGGCACCGCAGGCCAACTACTCGGACTTCGGTTACCCGCACGCCCCTCCGTTCAACGGCCAGTCGCAGTTCCGTTGCAACTCGCCGCTGGTCGCCCGGGACAACCCGTTCAACGGCGCAGGACCGCTGACGATGAAGATCAACTGCAACATGACCGGCGGTTCGAGCGGCGGCGGTTGGGTCGTCGGGCTCAACGCGCAGGGCGTGGGCCACGTCGAGTCCGTGAACAGCTATGGCTACACGAACGACTCGCAGCACGAGTACGGGCCGTACCAGGGCAACGAGGCGCTCAACCTCTACAACTCCGTGAAGAACCTGGCCGCCTGATGAAGAGGACGGTTCTGGTCGCCGCGCTGCTCGTCGCGGCGGCGACGATCGTGGCGCCGTCGATGGCGTCCGGTGCCTCGCCCGTTTCCGGCAACGTCGCATCACGGTCGGCCCGTTCGAAGGCCGACGTGCAACGGGCCGTCGCGTACTGGACCCCGGCCCGGATGAAGTCGGCCAGGCCGTGGAAGGTGACCGGGGCGAAGGCCGGTGCTGCTGCGCAGACGGTGCCGGCCCGCCGCGGCAAGCAGGTCGCGGTGCCCGCAGCCGCGGTCTCGGTGGCCCGGCCGTACACGAACGCGCCGGACAAGTTCAACGGCAAGGTGTTCTTCAGCCACGGCAGCGTCGACTACGTCTGCTCCGGCACGCTCGTCAACAGCCCGTCGAAGAACGTGGTCTGGACCGCCGGGCACTGCGTGGCCGACGGTCAGGGCGACCACCGGTTCCACACGAACTGGGTCTTCGTGCCGGCGTACAGCTCGAACGGCTCCGGCAACGCGCCGTACGGGACGTGGGCGGCGAAGAAGCTCAGCACCCGCGACGCCTGGCTCCAGAACGGCAACTTCCGTCAGGACTTCGGCGCCGCGAACCTGGTGAAGGTCGACGGCAAGAACCTCGGTCAGAAGATCGGCGGCCAGGGCATCGCCTTCAACCGGCCGGCACAGCAGAGCTACAGCGACTTCGGGTACCCGCAGGCGCCTCCCTTCAACGGCAACTCGCAGTTCCGTTGCAACTCGCCCCTCGTCGCTCGGGACGATCCCTTCGAGGGCCCGGGCCCGTTGACGATGGAGATCAACTGCAACATGACCGGCGGGTCGAGCGGTGGCGGTTGGATCGTGGACCTCGACGACCAGGGTCTCGGTGTCGTCGTGTCGGTGAACAGCTACGGCTACACGAACGACTCGGCCCACGAGTACGGGCCGTACCAGGGCGACGAGGCCATGGACCTGTACAACCAGGTCAAGGGAGCCAAGTAGCGCCCGAACGTAAGCTCCTCCGATGCCGGGGGAGCGGGGTGGTCACTCGCGCATCAAGGAGCAGCGCCAACGGCGTGCGCTCCTCGGGCTCGCCGCGGTCATCCTCCTCGTCGGCGTGGCCGTCACCGTCGCGACGCGTGACGACGACTCGACCCCCGGCAAGGAGCGCACGTCGTCGGAGACCTCGACGCCCGCTCGGCCAGCCGCTCGGAGCGGTCGCACCACGTCGACCACCGAAGGGCGGCTCCCGCCGTTCGACGGCTGGGTGAACCCGGCGTCGTCGGGCCGGCACTGGAGCGACGCCGTCGACGGGCTGCTCACCTTCCGGGGCAACCCGACCCGCACCTGGTACGGCAAGGGGCCCGTGCCGCGGAAGCCGGTCGTGCTGTGGTCCTATCCCGGCGCCTCGGGCGGCATGTGCGGCGAGTCGAGCGTGAACGGCGTGTCGAAGCCGTGGTGCGGCACCGGGTGGACCGGCCAGCCCTCGGTCTGGAACGACGGCGGCCGGACCTACGTCGCGTTCGGCGCGTACGACAAGGCGGTCCACGTCATCGACGGTGTGACCGGCAAGGACATCTACACGCCGTTCCCGACCGGCGACATCATCAAGGGCTCGGTCACCATCGACCCCGACGGGTTCCCGCTCCTCTACTCGGGGTCGCGCGACAACTCGTACCACGTGCTCGCGCTCGACCGGGGGGAGTCGATGCAGCAGCTGTGGTCGCTCTCGGCCGATGCGGTCAGCCCGACGAAGTGGAACAACGACTGGGACGGCTCCGGTCTCGTCATCGACGACTACCTGTTCGAGGGCGGTGAGAACAGCCAGTTCCACATCGTGAAGCTGAACCGGTCACGCGGCGCCGACGGGAAGGTGACCGTCGCGCCGCAACTCGTGTTCCACGCGCCGGGTTGGGACGACGAGCTCATGGCTGCGATCGGTGACGAGGACGTGTCGATCGAGGACTCGGTCGCGATCTCGGGCAACACCGTCTACTTCGCGAACTCCGGTGGCCTCGTGCAGGGGTGGGACATCACCGGCCTCGCCGAGGGGCGCACACCCACGCGCACGTTCCGGTTCTGGACCGGCGACGACACCGACGCATCGATCGCGGTCGACCGCGACGGGATGCTCTACGTGGCGTCCGAGTACGAGCGTGGGCTCGAGCAGGCCCGCACCAACGGGCAGCTCATGAAGCTCGATCCGTCCAAGCCCGACGCGCCGCTCGTGTGGAAGGTCGACGACCACGACTACGAGCCCGGTGGCATCTGGGCGACCCCGGCGCTCGCCCGCGGGATGGTGTACGTGGCGACCAACGGCGGCCGGCTGCTCGGGGTCGACCAGGAGACCGGCAAGGTGCGCTGGTCGAAGCAGCTCACCGGTCCGACCTGGCAGTCGCCGGTCGTGGTGGACGACGTGCTGATCGAGGGCGACTGCGACGGCGTGCTGCACGCCTACGACGTCTCAGATCCGGGCTCGGACCCGCCCGAGCTGTGGTCGGTCGAGCTGGGCGGCTGCATCGAGTCGACCCCGGCGGTGTGGAACGGGCGGATCTACCTGGGCACCAGGGCCGGGCGGTTCTTCGCGATCGGTGACCGATGACCCGCTAACCAGCGTGCAGCGCCTGCCGATGGGAACCGGTGAGGACGCTGGCCACGCTGCTGTTCGCCGCGCTCGTCGCCGTGGCCTGCAGCAAGGGCGGCGCACCGACCAAGGCGCAGTACGACGCCGCGGCCGACCAGGCCTGCGCGACCGCGCACGACGAGCTGGAGAAGAAGCTCGCCGACCACATGAAGACCAAGCCCGATGACGGCGCCAACCAGCGCTTCGTGCGGGCCACGGTCATCCCCCGGCTGCGGACCATGACCGACGAGCTGCGGAGCATCCAGCCGCCGGACCGCGACGGTTCCTACCTCGGCAGCATCTACGACGACTACGACCACGCGCTGGCGATCTGGTACAGCGACCCGCTCGGCAACACCTCCGACCGGGCCGGCAACGCCGCCGAGGCCCGGATGAAGAGCTACGGGATGACCGGGTGCGCCAAGGCCGGGGACATCCAGACAGATCAGTAGCGGACACCCCCCGCCGGTGACCTAACGTCGCTGGGTCCCAGTTCCGCCCTACGAGGAGGACCCGTGCCCGCGACCGTCGTCGTCGGCACCCAATGGGGCGACGAGGGCAAGGGGAAGTTCACCGACCTCGTCGCCAAGGAGATGCAGCTCGTGGTCCGCTACCAGGGCGGCCACAACGCCGGGCACACCATCGTGGTGGACGGCGAGAGCTTCGCTCTCCAGCTCGTGCCCAGCGGGGTGCTGTACGACCACATCACGCCGGTCATCGCCAACGGGGTGGTGGTCGACCCGACCGTGCTGCTGGCCGAGATGGACATGCTCACGGCCAAGGGCGTCGACTGCAGCCGCATCAAGGTGAGCGGCAACGCCCACCTCATCCTCCCGTACCACCAGGAGATCGACCGCCTGACCGAACGCCGGCTGGGCAACGCCAAGCTCGGCACCACCAAGCGCGGCATCGGGCCGGCGTACTCCGACAAGGCCTCCCGCGTCGGCCTGCGGGTCCAGGACCTGCTCGACCCGAAGATCTTCCGGGCGAAGCTCGACGTGGTCCTGAAGGAGAAGAACCAGGTCCTCGCCAAGGTGTTCAACCAGCTGCCGCTGGACGCCGACGAGATCGCCCACCACTACCTCGAGGAGTGCCGGCCGCGGCTCGAGCCGCACATCGCCGACACGGTGAACCTCGTGCACGAGGCGCTCGAGGCCGGCCAGCACGTCCTCCTCGAAGGCGCGCAGGCGACGTTCCTCGATCTCGATCACGGCACGTATCCGTTCGTGACCTCCTCGAACCCGGTGGCGGGTGGCGCGTGCACGGGCGCCGGCATCGGGCCCCGCTACATCGACCGGGTGATGGGCATCGCCAAGGCGTACGTGACGCGGGTCGGGACCGGCCCGTTCCCCACCGAGCTGGCCATCAGTGGTGAGGCGGTCGGTGGCAAGCCGCGTGACGGCGTGGACGACGAGGAGCTGCGGCTCGGCGACCACTTCGTCGACGTCGGTCACGAGTACGGCACGAACTCCGGACGTCGCCGCCGCCCAGGGTGGTTCGACGCGGTCATGCTCCGGCACGCGGTGCGGCTCAACTCGCTCTCGGAGCTCGCCATCACGAAGCTCGACGTGCTCGACAAGCTCGAAGAGGTGCGGGTCTGCGTCGCCTACGACGTGCGCGGCGAGCGGATGGAGCACCTGCCGTACCACCAGTCCGACCTGCACGCCGCCCGCCCGGTGTACGAGACGCTCCCGGGCTGGCGCACCGACCTGACCCAGGCCACCGAGACCCACCACCTGCCGCGGGAAGCCGAGGACTACCTCGCGTTCCTCGAGGAGCAGGTCGGTGTGCCGATCCGGCTGGTCGGCACCGGACCGGGCCGTACCCAGTTCGTGCACCGCCGCGACTGACGTGCCTGCGGAGCGCCTGGCGTGAGGATCTGCGTCGTCGGGGGCGGAGGGCGCGAGCACGGGTTGGCGGTCGCGCTGGCGCGCCACGCCGAGGTCGTGGTCACGCCGGGGAACCCGGGCATCCCGGGCTCGGTGCCCACGCCGCCCGAGGACATCGACGCCGACCTGTTCGTGGTCGGGCCCGAGGTGCCGCTGGTCGAGGGCCTGGCCGACCGCCTCCGCGCGCAGGGCCGCCTCGTCTTCGGTCCGGGCGCCGACGGCGCGCAGGTGGAGGGCTCGAAGGCGTACATGAAGGAGCTGGCCGCCCACGCCGACCTGCCCACGGCCCGGTTCGGCGCGTTCGACGAGGTCGAGCCGGCGCTCGCGTTCCTCCGCACGCTGCCCGGCCTGTACGTGGTGAAGACCGACGGGCTGGCGGCGGGCAAGGGCGTGTTCGTCACCGAGTCGCTGGCCGAGGCCGAGGACGACGTGCGCGACAAGCTGTCCGGCGCGACCTTCGGCGGCGCCGGTCGCCGGGTGGTGATCGAGGAGGGCCTGCGGGGTCCCGAGGTCTCGGTGTTCGCGGTGTGCGACGGCACCGACGCGGTCGTGCTCCCGCCGGCGCAGGACTTCAAGCGGTTGGCCGACGGCGACGCAGGGCCGAACACCGGCGGCGTCGGCGCGTGGTCGCCGCTGCCGTTCGTCGACGACGACTTCGCGGCGGGCATCGCCGACCGGTTCATCGGCCCGACGCTGTGGGCGCTGCGGGACCGGGGCATCGACTACCGCGGTGCGCTCTACGCCGGGCTGATGGTCACCGCCGAGGGTCCGAAGCTGATCGAGTACAACATCCGCTTCGGCGACCCCGACTCGCAGGTGGTGCTGCTCCGCGCGACGAGCGATCTTGGCGCGCTTCTGGCCGAGGCGGCCGCGGGGCGCATCACGACGGAGCCGACGTTCTCCGACGACGCCGCGGTCCTGGTGGTCGCGATGGCCGAGGGCTACCCCGGACCCACCCGCACCGGTGACGCGATCGCCGGTCTCGACGCAGCTCGATCGGTGCCCGGGGTTGAGGTGCTGTGCGCCGGCGTGGCCGCAGGCGACGACGGTGGTCTCGTGACCGCCGGCGGACGCGTGCTCGACGTCGTCGGGCGCGGGGCGACCGTGGGCGAGGCTCGCGACGGTGCCTACGCCGCGCTGGCCGAGCTCTCGTGGCCGGGGCTGCACCACCGCACCGACATCGCGTCCGAGGAGGGCGCGGGCCGGCCGGCCCGGTCAGGTTGAGGGCAGCATCGCCTTCCAGTCCGCCCGGACCGCTTCGTCGTCGCGGAGGACACCGGCCCGCAGCGACTCCACGAACGCGGCCTGCTGCTGCGCGAGAGCGGGGTCGCCGAGGCTGAGCACCCGCACGACCAGCAGGGCCGCGTTGTCGGCGCCGTTCTCCGGCACGACCGCGAGCGGGATGCCGCTCGGCATCTTGATGCTGGACCACAGCGCCTCGTGGTCGTGGTGGTCCCGCTTGACCGGCACTGCGATGACCGGCAGCGAGGTGTGCGACGCCGTCATCCCCGGCAGGTGCGCGGAGCCACCGGCGCCGGCGATGATCGCCTTCAGCCCCCGACCTTCGGCGCCCGCGGCGTAGCTCATCATCTCCTCCGGCGTCCGGTGGGCAGAGATGATGCGGACCTCGTAGCCGACACCGAAGCGGTCGAGGACGGCGGCGGCGCCGCTCATCACATCGAGGTCCGACTTCGACCCCATGATGATGCCGACCACCACGTCGCTCATCTACAGCTCCAGTCCTCGGCGTGCCGCGCGGGCCACCTCGGCGGCCTCGGTGAAGCTGTCCGCGGTGACGTTGATGTGACCCATCTTCCGGTCGATCTTCGTCGGCGACTTCCCGTACAGGTGCACCTTGGTACGCGGGTGCGACAGCACCTCGTCGAGCCCGCGCACCTTCGTCGGGCCGTCGCGCTCGCCCAGGATGTTGATCATCGCCGCAGCCGGACCGTGCATCGCCGTGGAGCCGAGGGGCAGACCGGTGATGGCCCGGATGTGCTGCTCGAACTGCGACGTGACGCAGGCGTCCATCGTGTAGTGGCCGGAGTTGTGGACCCGGGGCGCGATCTCGTTGATCAAGACGTCTCCGCCGCGCGTCACGAACATCTCGATGCCGTAGACGCCGGCGCCCTCGAGGTGGCCCGCCACCGCACGGGCGAGGTCGACGGCCCGGCGCTCGGTCTCCTCGTCGATCGGGGCGGGCGCGTGGACCTCGAGGCAGATGCTCCGCTCGTTGATCGTCTGCACCACCGGGTACAGCTCGTGGTCGCCGTTGCGGTCGATCGCGACCATGACCGCAAGCTCCATCGTGAAGTCGACGAGCGCTTCGGCGTAGAGGTCGGCGCCGTCGAAGCGGGCCCACGCAACGTCCAGGTCTGCGTCGTCGTGTACGACTGCGTTGCCGCGGCCGTCGAACCCGCCCCGCCGCGTCTTGACGATCAACGGACCTTGCGAGGCGAGGAGTGCCCGGGCGTCGTCGATGGCCGGGACGTCCCAGAACGGCGCGACCGCGATGCCGTTGTCCTGCAGGTGCCGCTTCTGGTGCAACTTGTCCTGCAGCAGCGCGATGGTCGACGGGAACGGGTTGACCACGGTGCCGCCGTCGGCGAGACCCGCCAGCGCGGCGGCATCCACGTGCTCGATCTCGATGGTCACGTGGTCGGCTCGACGGCCGAGCTCGGCCAGGGCGGCCGGGTCGCGCAGGCCGGCCACGATCTGCTCAGCGCCCGCTTGCTGCGCCGGGCAGCCGTCCTCGGGATCGACCACGACGACGGAGAAGCCGAGCGGCACGGCCGCCAGCGTGAGCATGCGGCCGAGCTGGCCACCGCCCACGATGCCGATGGTCTCGCCCTCGCTCATCGCCCCCGATGGTATGAGGTGACGCCGCCCGGACAGACCGGGCCCCGCTAGCGGGCGAGGCCTCGCAGCGGGCGGTTGCGCCCGACCGGCTGCGGGCGTGCCTCGTCGCCGTCCTCCGCGTCCGCTTCTGCGTTCTTGGACTGCGGTTGCGGCTGCGGCTGGGTCGCGGGCTTCGGTCTCGACGAGAGCGCCGGCTTGGCCGGGCCGAACGTGCGGTCGCGCGCAGTCGTGGGCTCGGTCCGCACCTCGTCCTGGCGACGCTCCCGCTCGAACGCCTTGATCTCCTTGCGGCTCCGGACCGGCGCGGTGCGGGCGCCCTTGCGGATGCCCGCGGCGGCGACCGCGCACTGGTGGCAGATCGGCGGTCGGCGCCTGAACGGCTTGACGAGGCACAGCCCGCAGAACGGACGACCGCACTCGCCGCACAGGCGGTCAGCTATCTCGAAGGTGTGGTTCGTGCATCGTTCGACCGGTGCCAAGACGTCCCTCTCCGCCGTTGCCTCGCCCTCCCGTCGGCACGCAGTGTGGCCGTTTGAGCGTTTTCGGCCGGTGGCTGACGCCATCCGCGGCGGAGGGCGTCCGGTAGGGTCGTCACAGTGCCCCCAGCGGTTCCAAACGTGCTGGCCGCCCGCTACGCGAGCGACGCGATGGTCGGCATCTGGGCACAGGAGCACAAGATCGTCCTGGAGCGGCGACTCTGGGTGACGGTCCTGCGGGCGCAGCGGAACCAGGGCCTCGACGTCCCCGACGGGGTGATCGAGGCCTACGAAGCGGTCATCGACCAGGTGGATCTGGATTCGATCGCAGCCCGGGAGCGGGTCAGCCGCCACGACGTGAAGGCCCGCATCGACGAGTTCTCGGCTCTCGCCGGCCACGAGCGCATCCACGCCGGCATGACCTCCCGCGACCTCACCGAGAACGTCGAGCAGCTGCAGATCCGAGACGCGCTGGTGCTCGTCCGGGGCCGCATGCTGGCCGCGCTCTCCCGCCTCGCCCGGCTGGCCGGCGAGCACAGCGCACTCGTGATCACCGGGCGCTCGCACAACGTCCCCGCGCAGGCGACCACGTTCGGCAAGCGCTTCGCCAACGCCGGACAGGAGCTGCTCGTCGCGCTGGCCCGGGTCGACGACCTGATCGCCCGCTACCCGCTGCGCGGCATCAAGGGACCGATGGGCACGCAGCAGGACATGGTCGACCTGCTCGGATCCGCGGCCGCCGCCGATGCGGTCGAGCACGCGGTCGCCGGCGGATTGGGCTTCGATGCCGTCCTCACGAGCGTCGGCCAGGTCTATCCCCGGTCGCTCGACCTCGACGTCGTCTCCGCGCTGGTCCAGGCGTCGTCGGCCCCGGCCAACCTGGCCACCACCCTGCGGTTGATGGCCGGCCAGGAGCTCGTCACCGAGGGCTTCAAGCCGGGGCAGGTCGGCTCGTCGGCGATGCCGCACAAGATGAACTCCCGCTCGTGCGAGCGCATCTGCGGCCTCGCGCACGTGCTCGGCGGCCACCTCGCGATGGTCGCGTCGCTGACCGGTGACCAGTGGAACGAGGGCGACGTCAGCTGCTCGGTGGTGCGCCGGGTCGCGCTCCCGGACGCGTTCTTCGCCATCGACGGCCTGTTCGAGACGCTGCTCACCGTGCTCGACGAGCTCGGCGTCTTCCCGGCGGTCGTCGAGCGGGAGCTCCGTCGCTACCTGCCGTTCCTCACCACCACCAAGGTCCTGATGGCCGCGGTGCGCGCAGGCGTCGGGCGCGAGCTCGCCCACGAGGTGATCAAGGAGCACGCGGTCGCGGTCGCGCTGGCGATGCGGGAGAAGGGCATCGACGCCAACGACCTGCTCGAGCGGCTCGCGGCCGATGAGCGGCTTGGGCTCGACGAGATGACCATCCGCGCCGTCGTGTCCGACCCGATGGACTTCGTCGGCGCAGCGCCCGCCCAGGTCGCCGCGTTCGTCGCCCAGGTCGACGCGCTCGTCGCGGCCGATCCGGTGGCCGCGGCCTACGACCCCGCCGAGATCCTGTAGTGCCAGGGATGGTCGACGAGCTCCCCCACGTGTTCTCCGGCAAGGTCCGGGACATCTACGACGCCGGCGACGGCCGGTGGCTGATGGTCACCTCGGACCGCATCTCGGCCTTCGACGTCGTCATGGACGAACCGGTGCCGGACAAGGGACGGGTGCTGACCGCCATGTCGGCGTTCTGGTTCGCCCAGCTCGCCGACGTCACCGGCAACCACCTGATCTCCACCGATCTGGCCGACTGCCCGCCGGCCGCCGCGGCGAGGCCCGAATGGGCCGGGCGGGTGATGCTCTGTCGCCGGGCCGAGATGGTGCCGGTCGAGTGCATCGTG
>JAFBAD010000117.1 GCA_019247975.1 Acidimicrobiia bacterium | reverse complement strand
GGGCCACCCATGCGATCCACCCGATCAGCAGGCTGGTCGGCACGTGCAGCAGCCGGGCCCACGTACCGCCGAGGAGCCCCGCCGCGACGCCAGCGGCCAGGCCCCAACCCATGACGATCCCGGCGGCCGGGCCGGCCAGGAGGTTGGCCGGGATCGATGCGACCGGCACGCCACCGAACGTCGTGATGAGGAGCGGAGCGACGGCGAGCTGCGCGCTCGCGGTGATCGAGAGCGGCTCGACCAGCAGCGCCGGGCCGGGCAGCGCCCGCCGGAGCGGTGGTGCGATCAGGAGGATGCCGGCCGACGCGGCCACCGAGAGCTGGAAGCCCACCGACCGCACGAGGAGCGGATCGACGAGGACGAGCCCGCTCACCGCGAGCGCGAGGTGGCGCAGCGCCGGAGCGGGACGACCGCCGACGAACGCGACGGTCGCCAGACCCGCCATCGCCGCCGCTCGCAGCACCGACGGCTCGCCGCGGGTGACGAGCGCGAAGAAGGCGAGTACCGCGAGCGTGACCGCACCACGCGCGACGAGCGGCAGGCGACGCAGCAGCGGCGCGGCCACCGCCAAGACGAACGCGACGTTCTCACCACTCACCGCGAGCAGGTGCGTGAGACCGGACCCGCGGAAGTCGTCTTCGATCGTCGCAGGCTGGTCGCGATCGTCGCCGAGCACGAGACCCGTGAACAAGGATCGGCGGTCCGGAGAGAGCGACGCTGCGCCGTCCACGAGCAGCCGGCGCAACCGGTTGGCCGCCCGCCACGGCGCCGACCCCGGACCGGCGTCGTCCACCGATCGCGCGTCGATGGTGCCGATGAGGTGCCGCACCTGCATCCACGGCGCGCGGTCCGGTCGCGGCGAGATCTCGCCCTCGACCCGCACCCGTTCCCCGGCCAGCTGAGACCGCAACGTGCCCGCCCCGGACCCGCGCGCTCGCAGCTCGTAGCGGTGCCCGTCTGCTCGTACGTCCGCGACCGCGGCGCCGAAGTCGTCCTCGGGATCGGACACGAGCGTGACCGTGCCAACGAAGGGCCCGGACCGCGCCGGCGCGAGCCCGTCGATCGCCCGAGCCGCCAACCCGCTCGCGAGCAGAGCGGCTGCGACCAGCAGCAGCCACGGTCGGCGCGCCGCGAACGCGACGACCAACACCCCTCCGCCCAGGGCCAGCGGCAGGGGTCGCGGCACCGATGCGGCCGCCCAGGTGATCGCGGCGAGCAGCAACGCCTGCCGGTCGCTCAACCCGGCGCGAGGCGTCGGCGCCGGTGGCAGCCCGATGGGAACGGGCGGGCTCGCCGTCACACCGTCACCAGGTCCTTGAGCTCGGCGAACTTCGCGTCGCCGATGCCTCGCACATCCATCAGCTGCTCGACGGACGTGAACGGCCCGTGCTCGGACCGGTAGGCGATGATCGCCGCCGCGGTCGCAGGGCCGACCCCCGGGAGCGTGTCGAGCTGGTCGGCCGTCGCGGTGTTGAGGTCCACGCTCGCGGGAGGCGTGGTCCCGTCGCTGCCCGGCGCACCCATTGAGACCGGAGGACCACCGCCCCCGCCGGGTGCCTCGGGCACCGCGGCCTCGCCCCGGTGGAGGACGTAGACCCGTTCGCCGTCGGCGACCGGTTGGGCCAGGTTGACCCGATCAGGATCTGCGTCGGGCGCCAGCCCGCCCGCGGCGGTGATCACGTCGGTGACCCGCGATCCCGACGGCACCCGGTACACGCCGGGGTGCGCGACCGCGCCGGCGGCGTGGACGACGAGCACCGACGGTTCGGTCGGCGACGGCGTCGAGGACGTCGTCCCGCCGGGACCGGCATCGGCACCGGAGCCCGCCGGCGTGGCCGAGCCGCTGGTCTCGATCGGGAGCGACTGCTCGATCGGTGGTGCCGGCGGACGGGTCAGCCACCACCCCACCGCGAGCACCACGACGAGCGTGACGCCGCCTGCGACGACCCTGCCCACCGTCCAGCCGCGCGCCTCGATGGCCGCACGCACCCGCGCCGCGAGACCGAGCGCGCGCCCGCCCTCCTCGAAGCCCAGATCCTCGGGCACCACGCATCCCCTGCGCCGACGGCGTCCGGGGGAAGCGGAGCGCTCAGCCTACCGGCCGCTCATCTCCCGTCGGGCGGTCCACTCCGCCTCGATCTCGAACGGGATGCGTCGGTACGCCGCCCAGTGCCCGTACCCGCCGGCCCGGGCCCGGCCGTACGCGCCGAGGTAGCGCCACAGGAAGCCGAGCAGTCCGAACGCCCGCCACTGGCCGACGTGCACGAGCTCGTGGCGCAGCAGCACCTCGTTGCCCACTGCCTGCCGCCGGACCGAGATGACCGGCCCGATGGTGATCGCCGCCGCACCCGGTGGCACCGGCCCGCCCTCCCAGATCACACACCCAGGACCGCGCCGGAGCCGCATGCCTACCTATCGGCTGCGCAGGCGCCAGCCGGAGCAGCTCCGACCACGAAACCCGGATGGGCGGAGCCCGAGCCGAGAAGCGAAGCGCCGAGGCTCAAAAGAGCCGGCTGGTCAGCGCCTTCCTGTAGCCCGCGGTGCGGGGGTCGGACGGGCCGAGGAGCTCGAGCACGTCGAGGAACTCCTGCTTGGCCGCCTCGTCGTCACGCACCCGGTCGAGCAGGGCGGTGAGCCGGGCGTCGACGTCGCCGATGCCGTCCTCACCGGTGCGGGCGAGCGCCGCGACCCGCCGGACGTCGGTCGTCTCGGGGATCGTCTCGAGCACCCGCAGCGCCTCCTGCGGATCACCCTTCTCCACCAGCAGCTCGGCGAGCATCACCGTCGCATCGTGGTGCCCGGGCTCGAGCTCCAGCGCGGCGCGCAACGAGCCTTCGTCGCCGGCCGAGATCAGGCGGGCCACCTCGTTCTGCTCCTCCGTGGGGAGCAGGTTGTTGACGAACTCGACGACCGCAGCCTCGCCCTGCGCGCCGACGAACCCGTCGACCACCTTGCCGCCGGCCACCGCGTACACCGCGGGGATGCCCTGCACCCGGAAGGAGGCGGACACCTGCGGGTTCTCGTCGACGTTCACCTTGGCCAGCACGACCTGGCCCTGCGTCGCGCCGATCACCCGCTCGAGGATCGGGCCGAGCGTGCGGCACGGGCCGCACCAGGGGGCCCACAGATCGACCACGACCGGCGTCTGCGTCGATCGATCGACCACCTCGGCCTGGAAGGTGGCGTCGGTGACGTCGATCGGTTCGGGACCCGGCTGCAGGACCGGCACGTCGGCGGTGCTCATGGCCGTCCAGTCTGGCAGCGACAGCCGCTCCTCCCACCCCGGCGGCCCGGAGCGGCGGCGCTACCGTGGCCTGATGGAGGGCTCGGTCGAAGGCGTCGACGTCGAACCGGTGACCGCGTGGTTCGAGGACCACGTGCCGGGGGTGAAGCCGCCGCTGCACTTCGACCTCATCGCCGGCGGTCGCTCCAACCTCACCTTCGGCGTGCGCGACGAGGGTGACGGCCACTGGGTGCTCCGCC